>NZ_CEYIHJ010000005.1:6679-7425 GCF_982836095.1 Kosmotoga sp. | reverse complement strand
CAAACAACCCGTCGCGGGATTGATGTGCTTTTCCCTGTACAGAGCCATGAGGGCCTGTTGTTGCTTTTGTGGGTCTTTGTATTTTTTTCTGAGTTTTTCAATTTCAGGTTGGATTTTCCGCATTTCTATCATCGATTTGGTTTGAATATGATACAGAG
The DNA here is from genome assembly GCF_982836095.1 of Kosmotoga sp. Lineage (NCBI taxonomy): Bacteria > Thermotogati > Thermotogota > Thermotogae > Kosmotogales > Kosmotogaceae > Kosmotoga > Kosmotoga sp. The sequence continues at coordinate 7,267 of NZ_CEYIHJ010000005.1, read as the reverse complement.
GATAGAGTATCAGCCTTACCACCAGTGTGAAGAGAATAATTGCCCAACCGAAACTACCTGTCAACTTGAAAAGGTAATACAGAAAGACAACGAGACCATGATGAATATAGCTGAAAAAGCTCAAGGCTCCGACTTCGGAAAGGTTCTTCTTTACCGTATCGTACAGTTCTGGAAGCGCTTCTGATATGTATATCAATTTTATAGGGCCTGCATAAACCTTTATAGAGCCACTACCGCTTTTCGAGTTCAAAACACCATCGGAAAAGGTTACATCATTCGAATAAAGCGTCATCAGAGACTTGGGCTTTTTAAGATAGCTCATATGATAACTATTGGGGTCAAAGGTCTTCGTATTTGAAATATATGGAAAAGTCATTGATACAGGTTCCGAGAAATTGTACTGAACTTCAAAATCGTAATAAGGGTTGTCGTTTATTACAAAGGTTTTTGATCCTTTTTCATAATCGAACCTGAGAATAAAGGCCCCGCTTCTTTCATCCCTAAAGGTTGTATGAGATACAGGGATAAGTTCAGTATCTCCAGAAAAAACGTTGAATCCATCATTTCCATAGCGTGATATTAGATCAG
>NZ_CEYIHJ010000005.1:6131-6669 GCF_982836095.1 Kosmotoga sp. | reverse complement strand
TGCTTCTATCCACTTTGATATATATATCTTTGAGCACTCCGAGCTTTAAATCAAAGGATATAACAAAAGTTTTAGTCTCAAGAGTGAAAGTCCCATCGGTTGCTTCCTTTGTCGTCATGTTATAAGCAAGTAATGTGGAAGAGAATAGTACAACAATGAAGAGCAAAAGGATGCTAATAACCTGTTTTTTCATTTTTCTTCCTCCTCGGAAATGAAAGTGATATGTGGAATTCCTTTGGTACGGGGTCTTCCCCGCCTGGATTAAACGGGTTGCAACGTAGAATGCGCCAGCTACCGAGCAGCAACCCCTTGAAAAAGCCGAAGCGCTCTATGGACTGATACATATAAGTAGAGCAGGTAGGCGTAAACCTGCAACTGGGAGGTTTTAAAGGAGAAATATACTTTTTATAGAACTCAATTGACTTCAGTGCTGTTTTTTTTGCAATTCCCATTTTTTTCTTGCTTTTCATCGATTCGTCTCGCAATCCTCAATAGTTTCTCACAGAGTTGGTGATAGCCAACTTCGTTGCGCCTAAAC
>NZ_CEYIHJ010000005.1:0-6121 GCF_982836095.1 Kosmotoga sp. | reverse complement strand
AATTCTTTTCTCGCAATAAAAAGTATATCATAACCTCTGGGAAAGACTGCCTTGTTTTTTCTGAATATCTCTTTTATAAGCCTTCTTAAGCGATTCCTGGTATGCGCTTTTCCAAATTTCTTCTTTACGGATATACCTATACGAGAAAAAGGCAGACCATTATCGATGTATATTACAACAAAAAAAGGGTCTTGAATCACATCACCATGCTTGAACACCCTGTCGAAGTCTGCCTTCTTTCTCAATCTCTCTTCCTTTTTTAAGAAAGCTCTTTCCAGATTCACACAGCTAGTCTCTTTCTTCCCTTTCTGCGTCTTCGAGCGAGAATTGCTCTACCAGATTTGCTGCGGTTTCTCACGATAAAGCCATGGGTTCTCTTTCTCTTAATTCTTGATGGTTGATATGTTCTTTTCACGGGTCTACCTCCTTTTCTCGCTGTCTTTTTTCATTATACGTATCACTTGAAAAGCTGTCAAGAAGATTATTTTACGATTCTATATGATTTTCGCTTATTCTCCTCAATTCAAGAGCGTTTTATTAAGAAAAGCAAAATTGACGGATAGTATATAATTGATGAGAACAAGAACTTGAGGTGATCTGATGATATTGACTTTGAGGGGAAAAAATTTTCTGACCTTTCCAGAGTTCTACATCGAATTCTCCGCTGGATTGAATGCAATTACTGGTGAATCGGGAGCAGGGAAAACTGTATTACTGAGAGCCCTGAGAGCAATCACTGGTAAAGCGGTAAGTCGAAATGTGGCCCCCGGGAGCTTTGTAGAAGCAACTTTTTTGATAAACAAAGCAATCTTAGCCAGAGCTTCCGAACTTGGGATAGACTTTGATGGTGAAGAATTCCTCATAAGGGTTGATTTTCATCCCCAGAAGACGCTTTACAGGTTAAATGGTCATATAATCCCTAAACAACTGGTGAAGGAATTACTGGATGGACATATTGAAATCCATTCTCAGCATGGAAGCGTAAAGCTTCTGGATCCCTCAAAGCACCATTTGATACTCGATAAAGCCGTTTCAAACAGCATTATCCATGATTATGAGGTGAAATATAACCAGCTTATTGCTGTCAGGAAAAAGCTTGGCAAACTCCATGTTGATCCTTCGGCCATTGAACGCGAAAAAGATTTTATTCAGTATCAGATCACGGAAATAGACAACGCGAGGCTTGACCCAATTGAAGATGGAAAGATTGAAATGAGATATAAAAAATTCCAAAACGCCAAAATACTCCAGCAAACCTTTGAAATTCTCTCGGGCATGTTGAAAGACGCCGATGATTCCATTTATGCAAAGCTCTCCACGATTATTGAGGAACTTAACCGTTTTCGTTCATTGGGATATGGTGATCTTCTGGAACATGCACAACTTGCCCTTGAAGAAGTCGGGTATTTGCATGAAAGGCTCGAGAATGAAATGGAAGCCTTTGAAGTTGATGAAAGAGAGCTTGTCAGGCTTGAAGAACGGCTGAACCTGCTTCAATCACTTAAACGTAAGTACGGAAACACAGTGGAAGAGATCCTTGAAATGAAAGAGGAACTCGAAGTAAAATTGGAAGAACTCGAAAAGCTTGAAAAAAACAAAAAAGAACTCTTGAAAATAGAAAAAGAGCTTCTTGAAGATCTGAATGAACTCGGCTCCAGGCTGGATTATGAGCGGAAAGAGGTTGCCAAAGGGCTTTATGGAGAAGTTAAAAAGCATCTTCACGATTTGAAAATGCCCTCAGCGGAACTGGAATTTAGGTTTTTCCCGGAAGCATCTCCTGCAGCTTATGGAACCTCAAGAGTGGTGCTTTACGTTCGAACCAATCCCGGAGCCAATTTTATGGAGATAGGCTCTGTAGCTTCTGGCGGTGAATTGTCCCGGATCATTCTTGCCATTGAAGCAGCGATAAAAGACAGCCTCGATCTTGGAACCATTGTATTTGACGAAATCGATGCCGGTGTTGGCGCAAGGCAGGGGCATATTCTGACTGAGAAGCTCAATGAAATAGCTGGGAGCACACAGTGTATAGTCATTACTCACTTACCGCAAATTGCCGAAAAGGCAAAAAAGCATTTTGCAGTGATCAAAAAAGCCACGGACACTTTTGCTTATTCAAAAATAGTTGAGCTGGCGGGCGAAGAAAGAAAAAGGGAAATCAATGATATGATAGGGAAATTAGGGGTGAGATGATGGACAGAAATGAATTGATCAGAAAAATCGTAGATGAAAAGGGAGCAGAAGCCATTCCGATATTGTTAGAACTATTGAGAAAAGAAGATGATGAAACTGCCCAGATTTGCCTTGACGCACTTGTTCAAATTGGTAATGAGGGGAAAATGGCCCTCATAGACGAATTAAAGCGGGTTGAAAGGGAAGGGATTAGGAACGACATCACTACTCTTTATATCATCGACAGATTGGGCGATATTCACGAAAAAAGAGCGGTTTCAACGCTTTACTCCTTACTTCAATTCTATGATGACGAAAATGCACAAGTTGTTATTTATGAAGCCCTGGCAAAACTCGGAGAAGGTGAAAGGGTTGTAGACGTTCTTACGCTGTTTCTCGAAGAGAGCGAGAATCAGGAATTCATAGACCAGCTGATAATGGCGTTAAGCCACACGAAATCCATGAAAGCTCTAAAAGCACTGGTTAAGCTCTACTCCAAAGAAGGTCTTGATAAAGGGACAAAAGCCTTTGTGCTGGAAGGAATTCAATCGTTGCTAATGGACAGACCTGAATTCAAGGAAGTGCTTGGTACTCTACAAAAGGGGGATGAAATCCTGGAAAAGCTGTACATTTGGAGAAAGGAAAACGAGAAAAATGGAGACTGAACTTTTCGAAGAGCTCTACCTTGCTGGCTGTCAGATTCGTTTAAATGCTGAACTCTCCGAATACACAACCATAAAAATAGGTGGACCGGCACAGGCGATTGTCTTTCCACAAACAACAGAAGCTTTTATAAAGGCTCTCAATATACTCAAAGGAAGAGAAATAAAATATAAAATTCTGGGTGGGGGATCCAATGTAATCCCGCCCGAAAGCTTCCACGGTATTGTTGTCAGCACAAAGGCGCTCACCGGTATAGAATTCAGCGGAAATCAAGTGGCTTTTGACTGCGGAATGAGCGTCAGACGCCTTTTAAGATTGGTCGCTTCTCGTGGCCTTTCTGGTCTTGAGTTTCTCTCGGGTCTTCCTGGAAGTCTTGGAGGCGCGCTGTTCATGAACGCCGGCGCTTTCGGCGGTGAAATAGGCAATCTGGTTGAAGAAGTAACAGTGCTTGATAATGATTTAAATGTGAGGTCCTTAAAGGCGGAAGAGATTGAGTTTTCATATCGGCATAGCTCGTTACGTGATTACGTAATATTGGGCGCTATCCTGAAATTTGACTACGCTAAGCCGGAAAAAGTAATCAGGGAGATGGAACTTGTGTTGAAACGAAGGCTGGAGAAGCAACCCCTTGACCAGCCAAGTGCAGGAAGCACCTTTAAGCGTCCAAGAAATGATTTTTATGTGGGAACAACAATCGAAGCTCTGGGCCTCAAGGGTTTGAGAGTTGGTGGAGTTGAAATTTCCAGAAAGCATGCGGGTTTTATTGTAAACAGAGGCAATGCAACTCAGGAGGATGTGGTGAGGTTAATAGAGAAGGTACAGGAGCTTGTTTATTTGACCTATGATGTTAAACTTGAAACAGAGGTAGAAATATGGAAGGGGGGATCATATGCCTGATGAATTCAATGAGGATTTTGAGACACCGCGAAAAAGACCGTCACTAAAACTCACAGTTGGTTTTATCTGGCTCATAGTTTTGGTTATTATTGCGGTTTATTTTCTATCGGGATTTTTCCTGGTAGGACCAGCAGAGATTGGGCTTGTAAAAAGATTTGGCGCATACCGTGTGTCGGTTGGGCCTGGCTTGCATTACCATTTACCAGCGCCAATAGAGAGCGTTGTAAAAGTGAATACATCAGCTCTTCGAAAAGAGGAAATCGGCTTCAGGACGATTACAGCAGGGAGTTACAGATCCTACGAGGATGAAGCCCTTATGCTCACAAATGACGGCAACATAGTTTATGTCGAAGCTGTCGTCCAGTACTATGTCCTCAATCCAGAAAAATTTGCTTTTAACCTTGTGGATCCGTCAATAATAGTGCGCTTTACGACGGAAGCCGTTATGAGAGAAGAAGTTGCAGCAGTGGGAATCAACGATATCCTCACAGTGCAAAGGGAAAGCATTTCCAATAAAGCCGCAGAACGAATCCGTGAAGAACTTGAAAAGATCAACGCCGGCATCGCAGTGAAAAACGTTTATCTACAGGAAGTCAGCCCACCATCACAGGTCATTGCCGCTTTTGATGATGTGAACAATGCAAAGCAGGACAAGCAGAAACTCATCAACGAAGCCGAAGAGTACAAGAACGATGTGGTTCCAAAAGCTGAGGGAAATGCCGCGAAAATGCTGAGGGAAGCCGAAGCCTACGCGCAGGAAAAGTACTTGAAAGCTTTTGGACAGGCTGAGAGATTCAAGAGTATCTTAAGGGAATACGAAAAAGCCCCTGAGATCACCAAGAAAAGGCTATATCTTGAAATGCTGAATAATGTCCTGAGTAGCAGTGAAAAGTACGTCATAACCGGTGATTCTGGAGTGTTGAAGCTGCTAAACCTCCCATTAATGGAAGGGGGGAAATGATATGAAGCTTTTGATTGCATTAGTCATAATCTTTATTATTGCCTTGATCCTTCTCCCTGGCTTCTTTTACGTTGTTGACCAGACAGAGCAGGCAGTAGTGCTCAGGTTCGGTGAAATCGTTAAGGTGAATACAGAACCTGGGTTGTATATGAAACAGCCTTTTATTGATAATGTCGTGCGTTTTGAAAAACGGCTACTCGTTTACGATGTTCCCGCAGAGAGGATCTTCACCAAGGACAAGAAGACGCTTTTAGTCGATACTTATGCCCTGTGGAAAATCGTGGATCCCGTAAAATTCGTTAAATCGATGAAAACTATTGATATTGCTCAAACGAGAATCGATGATGTGGTTTACTCCAAAGTCCGGAATATCATTGCGAATATGGATTTTGAGGAGGTAATTTCTGAAAAACGCCCTGTAATACTTGATACGGTTACCTCTCAATCAGCTTCCGAAATGCTGGATTTTGGCATACAAATCGTTGCCGTTCGGATAAAACGGGCGAACCTTCCTCAGGAAAACATGACGGCTGTATTCAACCGGATGAAATCCGAAAGATATCAAGAGGCAGCTTTGATCAGAGCAGAAGGTGAAAAGGAAGCCAACATGGTCAGAGCCGATGCTGATAAAACGGTTACAATAACGCTCGCTGAAGCTGAAAAAACCTCTGAAATCCTTAAGGGAACCGGTGACGCTTCCGCATTATCGATCTATGCAGAAGCCTTTTCGCTTGATCCAGATTTCTATGACTTCTGGAAGAGAATGGATGTTTATGAGAACACACTCGAGAAATCTAAATTCATACTTGGTTCTGAAATGGACTTTATCAACAAACTCATGAAAGGTGAGTGAAAGTGGACTGTTATCTATCCCTGATATCCAATGCAACATTCAAGACCAACATTAAACGTTCGATTTTTCTGGGACACGCAGTTCATTGTACGACGGAACAAAGAGCAAAAGAATTCATCAAAGAAATCTCTCGGCAGTATAAAGATGCAACCCATAACTGCTGGGCTTATAAAGTAAATGAAAACGGAATAAAGTTCAATTTCTCTGACGCCGGCGAGCCTCATGGTTCCGCCGGTCGTCCTATTTTCTCAGCTGTCGAGTCTCTTGGTATGATCAATGTTGTTGTGGTGGTTACGAGATACTTCGGTGGAGTAAAACTCGGAATCAGAGGGCTTATAGATGCCTATAAATTCACTGCCCAAAGAACTCTCGAGAATGGTGAAAAGGGGAAATACTGCCCCGGAATAAGGTTCGTGGTAGAAATGGATTATAGCACCTGGAATTTCTTCTCTGGAAAATACCATAAGGAAAAGGATTTCAACGTTGCCGACATTGACTATGGGGCATCGGTTAAAGCTACACTCACTTCGCAAATCGAAAAATTCGCTTCTCTCTCAAAATTCTTCAACGAAAGACAT
>NZ_CEYIHJ010000004.1:4627-31178 GCF_982836095.1 Kosmotoga sp. | reverse complement strand
GATGTGAAAAGAGCACTTAGTTTTGCCAAATCACTCAACAAAAAAACCTTAGGTGTTGTTGAGAACATGTCATATCTCAAATGCCCCAAATGTGGAGAGAAAATAAAACTGTTCGGTGAAGGTGCGGGAGAAAGGCTTGCAGCAGACTTCTCTATCCCATTGTTGGGAAAACTTCCCTTCGACCCACAGGTAGTTTCAAACGCTGATAACGGGAAAACCGTAATAACACACATGAGAAATACCGAATTAGAAACAGCGTATAGAGAGCTTGTTAAAAATATTCTCAACTTGCTGGAGGGATAGTTTTGCCAAAGCTCAAAACCATGACCCTTGAATGGACAGGTAACTCTGTCATTTTTATTGACCAGAGGAAATTACCTCTGGAAGAAGTTTATGTTGAATGCGTAAATCACACGGAAACCTATATTGCTATTAAAGACATGATCGTGAGAGGTGCTCCTGCTATCGGTGCCAGCGCAGCTTTTGGCTATGTTTTAGGTGCAATGGAATTTCATGGAGATTTCAATAGCGAAAAAGGTATTGCTCATATGAAAAGCGTCAAAGAAAAACTTGCTTCCAGCAGGCCAACAGCGGTAAACCTTTTCTGGGCCCTTGAAAGGATGCATAAAACTTTCCTGGGATATATATCATCCGGAAATATTCTTGATATTCTTGAAAGGGAAGCTCTGACTATCGCTTACGAGGACATTGAAGTAAACAAAGCCATTGGCAAATACGGGGCTGAGCTTCTCAGAGATGGCGATACTGTTTTGACCCATTGCAACGCCGGAGCACTTGCCACTGTTGACTATGGAACGGCACTTGGAGTAATAAGGGCCGCTATTGAGATGGGAAAGAAAATTTCGGTATACGCCGATGAAACCAGACCATACTTGCAGGGTGCCAGGCTAACTGCCTGGGAGCTCATGAAAGATGGAGTTGATGTAACACTAATTTCGGACAACATGGCAGGTTGGGTGATGAGTCAAGGGAAGATAGATGCCGTTGTGGTTGGAGCAGATAGAATAGCCGCTAATGGAGACGTTGCAAACAAGATAGGTACATACTCCGTGGCGGTTTTGGCCCAACGACATGGTATACCATTTTATGTGGCGGCCCCATTGTCCACAATTGACCTATTTACTCCGACGGGAAAAGAAATTCCCATCGAAGAGAGAGATCATAAGGAAATAACTCATGTTCAGGAAGTCCAGGTGGCTCCGAATAATGTGAAATGCTATAATCCCGCTTTTGATGTTACTCCATGGAATTTGATTACAGGCATTATAACAGAAAAAGGTGTTGTCAGACCACCTTATAATATGACACTAAGAAAATTATTTGACTGACCCACAGGGTCAGTCATTTTTGTAATGAGGTGAATTATGAAAGAGTTCGCGACCATAGAAAGCTCTGACACGTTATTGCTATATTCAAAAGCAACACCTCGGAAACTTTTGGTCAATGGTGCTGATGTTCCTTTTAGAATCATGCGGCAGGAGGGTAATATAAAACTTCAATTAAGCAGACCCAGACTCGATCCTTTTAACAGTATAGAGATCATATTGGAAAATTCCAAAAGAGTCTTTGCTTATCCTGTGGGAATACTTGAAGAAAAAGACTTTGTTTATCATAAAGACCTTGGTTATAAGGTGAACGAATCCGAAACAAGATTCAGAGTATGGGCGCCTGGTCCCGGTGAAATTTTCGTTGAAGTATTTTCTCTGGACGATTTGGAACACCCTCTTTATAGTCTTACCACATTTCCACAGCCTAGTGGACTTAGAGTGGCCAGCGTGAAAGAAAATCTAACAGGATACGCTTATAGATTTAGAATAGAAAGATATGGCGAAACACTTTATTCTGCGGATCCTTATGCACCTTTCACAACGGTAAACGGTAAATATTCATACATATACGATCTTGAAAATGTTAAACCTCAAGGCTGGGACAAGGATAAAGGCCCAGCCCTTCGTAACCCGGTTGATGCCATTTTATATGAAGTCCATGTAAAGGATTTCTCAAGCTCCTGGACAGCCGGATCGCGATTTTACGGGAAATATGGTGCTTTCTACGAGCAACGTTATAACCCGCCTTTAAAAATCGAGACTTGCCTTAACCATCTCACAGAACTCGGAGTTACACATGTACATTTACTGCCAGTCCACGACTTTGATAGTATTGACGAAGAAGATCCAACCCAGTATAACTGGGGATATGATCCCTCTTTATTCTTTGTTCCTGAGGGTTCTTATACCACTAATCCACGCGATCCTAAAACCAGGGTGCTTGAGTTCAGGAAGCTTGTACAAAGATTGCATCAAAAGAAGTTAGGAGTGGTTCTTGATGTTGTTTTCAATCACACATACAACAGCGATACCCCTTTTCAGAAACTCGTTCCTTATTATTACTATCGTCTAACACCCAGCGGGGATTTCTCAAATGGTTCCGGATGTGGCAACGAACTGGCCACAGAAAGACCGATGGTTAGACAATACGTTATCAGTGCCCTAAAACATTGGATTCAAAACTACCATATAGACGGATTCAGATTTGATCTGATGGCATTATTGGGAAAAGAAACCATGTCATTCATCGAACGTGAATTGAAAAAACTCAAAAAAGACATTTTACTCTATGGTGAACCCTGGGCTGCATCACAATCAACTATGAAAGACATACCCTTTTCTAAAGGTGAGCAAAAAGGTACCAACATAGCAGTTTTCAATGACAACCTGAGAGATGCTTTGAAAGGTTTTACAGATGATGAAAGCAAAGGATTTGTATCCGGGGAGTTCAGTAAAACGCAAGAAGTAATGAAAGGCATTGTTGCAGAGATAGCATATTCAAAATCGCTTTCAGGTTTTACATCAGAACCTTTTGAAATAGTCAATTATGTTTCAGCTCATGATAACCTTACTTTGATAGACAAAATTCACAAATGCTGCCCTGAAGAAAAATTTGAAAGCAGGGTTAGAATGGCGGCTTTGGCTATTTCCATCATTTTTACTTCTCAGGGTATTCCATTTTTACATGCAGGCTCAGAGATGCTACGTACCAAATTAATGGAAGAAAATAGCTATAATTCTGGAACGCTTATCAACGAACTAAATTACAATCAAAAGCATATCTATGCGGACTTTTACAATTACATCAGGGGCTTGATCATGCTTCGCAAAACTGAAAAACTGTTCAGGCTCAAAAGCAGTAAAGAAATAAAAGAAAAGCTCAAATTCCTACCGATTGATTTACCAGGTCTTATTGTGTTCATGTTGAATGATGGAGAAAAAGAAATCTTCGTAGCGCACAATGCGACAAAAGAAAGTCAGAAAGTGCTCTTTGACTCCAGAGCCTCTTGGAAGGTTGTGGCTATGGATTGTAAAATCAATTTGGATGGAATTACCACAATTTCCAGAACTATTCCAGTAGAGCCAATTTCATCTACTATCGCAGTGAAGCGAACAGGAGGGAAATGAAATGTGGGAAAAACTCATGAAAAGCGATCCTGAGGCTTTTGACATTCTCAACAAAGAGCTGAGAAGGCAGGAAGAAGGCATAGAACTCATCGCATCTGAAAATTTTGTTTCCTCAGCTGTCATGGAAGCCATGGGTAGCGTTTTAACAAACAAATACGCTGAAGGTTACCCGAAAAAGAGATACTACGGTGGTTGTAAATACGTGGATCTTGCAGAAGAGCTTGCTCGAGAACGGGTGAAAGAACTCTATGATGCAAAATATGCAAATGTTCAACCACATTCTGGCTCACAGGCAAATATGGCTGCCTACTTGGCCGTTGCAAAACCAGGCGATACGATTATGGGAATGTCCTTGAGCCATGGTGGTCATCTCACTCACGGTTCCCCGGTGAATTTCTCAGGGAAGCTATTCAAGGTTATCTCATATGGGGTTGACCCTGTAACAGAAATCATTGATTACAATATCGTTGAAAAACTCGCCCTTGAGAACAGACCCAAAATAATCATTGCCGGGGGAAGTGCATATTCTCGAATAATAGATTTCAAGAAGTTCAGAGAAATTGCGGATAAAGTAGGGGCTTATTTAGTGGTAGATATGGCTCATTTTGCCGGTCTTGTGGCTGCGGGCCTTTATCCAAATCCGGTTGATTTCGCTCATATTGTAACTTCGACAACTCATAAGACCCTTAGAGGGCCAAGAGGTGGATTGATCTTGACAAACGACGAAGAGATCGCTAAAGCCATTGATAAAAGCGTTTTTCCTGGTACTCAGGGGGGACCACTGATGCATATCATACTCGCAAAAGCGGTGGCTTTTGGCGAAGCCCTAAAAGACAATTTCAAAGAATACCAGCAAAATATCCTATCCAATGCAAAGGCTCTTGCCCGGGAATTGGAGGAGAGAGGATTGAGAATCGTCTCTGGCGGTACAGATACTCACCTTTTCCTTGTAGATCTGAACCCAAAAGGCGTGACCGGGAAAGCGGCTGAAAAAGCTCTTGAAAGAGCTGATATAACTGTAAATAAGAATACCATTCCAAAGGAAACTCGTTCGCCATTTGTAACCAGTGGCATACGTATTGGAACCCCAGCTGTAACTACTAGAGGAATGGGGGAACCAGAAATGGCCGAAATCGCGGAACTCATAATCAAAGTAATAGAGAATATCGAGGACGAGAAGGGCAATCTCCCTCAAAATATAATCGATGAAGTATCTGGAAAGGTTCATGAGCTTACTTCTCGCTTCCCGCTTTACAAAGATCTTTACCGGAGGGAGGTTTAATAAAGTGGATAACCTTGTGGTCGTTGACCATCCTCTCATACAGCACAAACTCACTATTTTAAGGGATATTAGAACAGGTCCAAAGGAATTCAGGGAATTAACAAGAGAGATTACATTGTTGTTGACTTATGAGGCAACTCGCCATATAAAAACACACAGTGTAGAAATAGACACTCCGATTTGCAAAACAGAAGGAAAAATGATAGAAGATAAGAAGGTTACCGTTGTCCCAATCTTAAGAGCGGGCCTTGGAATGATGGAAGGTGTTCTATCCTTAATGCCAAACGCTTCGGTTGGCTTTATTGGCATTTACAGAGATCCGGAGACAATACAGCCCGTCGAATATTATGCAAAACTCCCCAAAATTGATGATAACGAGATACTTGTGCTTGACCCTATGCTTGCAACCGGTGTTTCCTCTGCAGCAGCTATCGAATATGTAAAAAAGGCTGGTGGAAAACATATAACCCTTATGTGCTTGATATCCTCTCCCGAGGGTATTTCTTTGATTTCTTCCAAATATCCAGATGTAAAGATATTCACAGCTTCACTTGATGATCACCTCAATGACCATGCCTATATCGTTCCAGGGCTTGGCGACGCAGGTGATAGACTCTACAGAACTAAATAAAAACTGACTTTGATAACAGCGGAAACCCGGAATTCCGCTGTTATACTTTTCTTCAACCGAAATGATAAAATTGTAATGGAAGTTTCCGAATTTGTTGGAAATGTTTTTTATTTGTGCTTCAAATTAACTTTCCATATTGAGAAAGGAGGGAGTTGGCCGCTTATCACTGCTTATAAAGCGTGCTAGCGCGTTTATGAAACGATTTGTATTCATCGCTATCACCATCATTTTATTAACCTTATTTGCAGGCTGTTCAGCAGAAAAGACTTCGCCGATAGCTTCACCGGAAACGAATTCGCCCGCCGCAAGTTCAACAGCAGAAATAAACGCTGCGGGAACATCAACAGCCGAAGCTGCAAAAGGCGTTGTTTCAATTACCTTTAGAGTCACCCTCCCATCAAATACTCCTGAAGGGCCCGTGTATATCGTTGGTAGCTTCAATGAATGGATTCCTGGTGCTCCCGAATATAAGATGGTACGATCGGATAATACGGCCGTGATCACCTTAAACCTACCCGCAGATAGCACTGTTGAATACAAATACACCCGCGGTGACTGGGGAAAGGTAGAAAAGGGAGAAACTGGTGAAGAGATTAGCAATAGAAAAGTTGAAGTAAAACAAGAATCTCTTGTAGTTGAAGATGTCGTAGCTTCATGGGCTGATGTTGCACCTGAAATAAAAACCGAAGTTCCCAATGGAACACCTGCTGAAGTATCTTTCACAGTGCATCTCCCATGGAATACCCCGGCAAATGATGATATTTACATAACGGGAACATTCAATGACTGGACTACTGGAGATACCAAAACCATCCTCGAAAGGCACGGCGACCTTGCTACCATTACTATGGCAGCAAAGGTTGGTGATAGAATCGAATACAAATACAACCGTGGTAGCTGGGACACCGTTGAAAAAGATAAAGAAGGGAATGAAATTCCCAACAGAGTACTTGTAGTTGACGCTAAGACAATTCTTCGCGAGGATACTATCGAATCATGGGTTGATGTTCCCTATGAGGAGCTTCCAGAATCCGAAGCTAAAGAACCCACACAAAAAGAGAAAGCACTTAATCCTAAAAATGTCCTTGAAAAAGCCTTCCCTGCTGATCCTTCAAAACAACCTTTAAAAGTTGTTCTTGTATGGCATCAACATCAACCTTTATACAAAATTCCCGGCACAATTGATTATGAAATGCCATGGGTGAGAGCACACGCAATTAATGACTATCCATATATGGCGGATTTGATAGATAAATATCTAACCCGAGGCAGTGTGACTGTAAACCTTGTTCCAAGCTTATTGCTTCAGTTAAATGACTATTTGGACAAAGGAGCTATGGACAAATATCTAAGACTTTCTTTCGAAACTGAACTTTCACCGAAAGATAAGCAATTCATCATCGACCATTTTTTCGATATAAATCCAAGATTCGTTTCGAAAAGTGAGCGCTATTCTGAATTGATGAAAAAGAAAAATCGTGGTGAAGATTTCACCGAACAGGATATTTTAGATCTTAAAGTGCTGTGGAATCTTTACTGGATCAACATCGAATACATAAAAGCGGATGAAGAGCTGACAGCACTTCTTAACAAAGATAGAGGATACAGTTTTGATGATTTGCTGTATGTTATCAACAAACAACTTGAGATAATGGGAACGGTGATTGAAAAGCACAAGAAATTGTGGGAATCTGGAAAAGTTGAACTGATAACTTCCCCCTTTTATCATCCCATTCTTCCGATCCTCATTGAAAAAGGTTGGAAAGATGATGCGCTTGGTCAAATTCAACGTGGATTGGAATATTTCCAGCAGCTTTTTGGCAGGAAACCACAAGGCCTATGGCCTTCAGAACAAGCGGTGGATAATGAACTAGTCCCAATGCTGAAGGATTCTGGCATAAACTGGATAGTTACAGACAAGTCTATATTACAAATGGCTGGAGTTGACACGGGGAACTACAAGAACATCATGAAGCCGTACAGAGTTACAAATGGAAACAGCGATTTGATTGTATTCTTCAGAGATACCGACCTATCTGATAGAATAGGCTTCAAATATTCTACAATGAGTGCGGAAAGTGCGGTTGAAGATTTCATATCAAGGCTTCATGAGCTTCAGCATTTGAACGATTCAGGAAAAGCTGTTATAACAATTGCTCTCGACGGTGAAAACGCTTGGGAGCATTATCCTAACAATGGTAACGACTTTAGAAAGTTGCTGTACATGACCCTGTCAAATGATGTAAATCTGGAATTGCTCACACCCAGCCAGTACATAAGCAAATATGGGGTGGAAGATACATTGAATTATCTTCCAACTGGCTCATGGGTCGGAGGTAGTCTCGATACATGGATAGGCGAAAAAGAAGAGAACGAGGCATGGAATAGGGTAGCAGCAGCTTGAGAAGCTTTCTTAAAAGTAAAAGATTCTCTTCTACCTGATCAAGTAAAATTAGCCCTTGATGCTTTATATACCGCCGAAGGTTCAGACTGGTTCTGGTGGTATGGATTAGATCAAGATGCTGGAAACAACGAAGTCCTCTTTGATATGGCTTTTAAGAAAGCCCTAATACAGCTTTATCGTGCCATTGGGACTCCAGAAGAAGATATCCCCTCCTATCTCTTTGTGGTTAACAAGAAGCCTGCGATATCCACCAGCGGTGCCATTGGAGTTATCAAACCTAAAATCGACGGCATTATAGAAGAAAATGAATGGGATAAGGCTGCTTACTATAAGGACACAGAAATTTCCTCAATGGCTGCAGAAGACGATCTTATAGCAGGATTCCACATTGGGAGAGATGCCGCGAATATTTACCTCGCCGTTGAACTCAAACGCGATCCCAGAGCACTGATTGGAGAACCGTTGTATCTGGAAGTATATACAGATCTACCCGGTGCTGAGAAAATAAACACCACCCCGCGATATCCTTTTAAAGATGAAAAAGATTCATTTGGCTTTGTTTTGGCCAAGAGGTTTTTGGTGAGCTTCAAATCATGGAAAATAAGACCAGGAAGGTTATCCAACTACAACGCCTTAGGCGATGGCAAATGGTCTGTTGATCCTGAATTTTCATCCATCGAAAATAGTGCTGCTATTGAGGAAGTGGTCGAAATCAAAATTCCTCTTGATGCCCTGGGTGTGAAAACCGGGCAAGAATTTAATCTTGCCGTTTCCATAAGCAATTCAAAAGAAAAGGTTCTTTTAGACTATGCTCCTAAGAGCGGTCCTGTTCATGTTCAAATCCCCCAAGCTGTTACTGGAAAGGTTGTGGCAACTTTTCAGGATCCCAAGGGTGATGATTACGGGTTCGGTTCTTATAAATATCCTTTAAACACAGCTTTCGAACCGTACAAAGGACTATGGGACATCGAATGGCTGAAAATTCTCGAGAATGAACAGGCGGTAATTTTCCAGCTGAAATTCGGAGAAATGACAAATCCCTGGAATGCACCAAAAGGCTTTTCGCATCAGCTAATAAACCTTTATATCGATGTCAAGGATGGTGGTAGAACCGATACATATGCTGAAGGTGCACGCGTGAGTTTTTCCAGTGAATATCCGTGGGATTATTTCATCAAAATAGCCGGTTGGCCTTCTTATGGTCAGCTTTTCGCAACAGCAGATGGTGAGGAAATCCCGGATGTACTTCAAGTGGAAGCGGACCCTGGCGAAAAAATTATTAACGTAATCGTCAGCAAAACGGCTTTGGGGAGTTTCAACCAAATGGCTCTATACGTGTTATCTGGAAGTCAAGATGGTTATGGTCCCGATAATTTCAGGGCTGTTACTCCGGAACCAACGGAATGGACGCTTGGCGGTTATCCTCTTGACGCCGGAGACTTTGCTCCTTTTGTTCTCGATATAATAGTTCCGGAGGGAGTTACTCAGGAAGAAGTACTTTCATCTTACGATAAAAACTCTGAAAAGTTCGCAACTTTGGTTCCTGTTATCATTGATTTTTGAGGGGCAAGCCCTTATCATGGCGGGGCCCGTGCCCCGCTTTAATATGTGATGTGGAGGTGCCATATGTCTGGAAAGCTCACTGTAATTGTGGG
Organism: Kosmotoga sp.; assembly: GCF_982836095.1. Classification (NCBI taxonomy): domain Bacteria; kingdom Thermotogati; phylum Thermotogota; class Thermotogae; order Kosmotogales; family Kosmotogaceae; genus Kosmotoga; species Kosmotoga sp. The sequence goes on along the minus strand of NZ_CEYIHJ010000004.1, from coordinate 21,730 downwards.
ACCAATGTATTCTGGCAAAACCACCGAACTCTTATCATTAATTGAGATCTATGCCTTGGGAAAAAAGAATTACCTTGTTTTTAAACCGGCAATAGATGTAAGATACTCAGAAGAACATATCGTTAGTCATACGGGCCTAAAAGCTCCTGCTACAAATGTTAAAGGTTCTGATGAACTCCATAAAATCTTCAAAAAACACGGAGAACCACTTGATGCTATTTTCATCGACGAGATTCATTTTTTCGATGAAAACATAATCAAGGTTATTGAGAAAATCATTTACTCCGGTGTCAATGTATTCTGTGTAGGACTTGATATGAGCTATAAGCACCGTCCTTTTAACACAACTGCTCAAATAATGGGAATAGCAGACGAAGTAATAAAAAAGAAAGCAGTATGTCACATATGCGGTGAATACAAAGCTGTAGTTTCTTATAGAAAGGTCGAAGAAACCGAAAGCGAGATAGACGTTGGTGGTATGGAAAAGTACATCGCTGTATGCCGTGATTGCTATAACAAACTGACGGGAAGATTCAAAGAGGATTGAATGTTATAGTTTATATACATATACTTTAAATCTTCATACTGAATTGGTAATTAATTAAGTATATCAACACATAAATAGCAATCATATGTTAACGAATATAGGTGATAATTGCTGAGATGTATATATAAGTGAGCAGGGATATCCATATGGGATAGACCGGAGGTGTTTTTGTGTTTGAAAATCTTCAGGAGAAGTTAACGAGGGCTTTTAAGTCTATAAGTGGCAAAGGAAGAATATCCGAAAAAAACATAAAAGACGCAGTTAGACAAGTTAAGCTTTCACTGCTCGAAGCAGATGTAAATTTCAAGGTCGTAAAGGAATTTATAAAAGACGTTCAGGAAAAAGCTTTAGGCGAAGATGTTCTGAGCAGTTTTACTCCAGACCAACAATTTATAAAAATTGTCAGAGATGAACTCATCAGAGTTCTTGGTGAAAAAAGCGTGCCCCTATCTTTATCTTCAAAGCCAGCTAAAATCATGATGGTAGGGCTTCAGGGAAGTGGAAAAACTACTACATCAGCTAAATTGGCTGCCAGATTCAAGAAAGAAGGAAAGAAGGTTCTTCTCGTTGCTGCCGATGTATATCGCCCCGCCGCAATTGACCAGTTGATCCAGCTTGGCAAACAAATTGATGTCCCGGTATTTGTAGGAGACAGGCAACATCCTCTAAAAATTGTTACTAAGGCTATGGAAGAAGCAATAAAAAATATTGTCGATGTGGTAATTTTCGATACTGCTGGACGACTTCATATCGATGAGAAGATGATGCACGAGTTGAAAAAGATCGCTGGGCAACTGGACCCTGATGAGATTCTCATGGTAGTTGATGCTATGACGGGTCAGGATGCTGTCAATTCTGCCAAATCTTTCAATGAAGCACTTGAATTGACGGGTTTTGTTGTTACAAAACTCGATGGAGATGCACGTGGAGGTGTCATACTTTCAATTAGACATGTAACAGGAAAACCAGTGAAATTCATAGGTATCTCCGAAAAAATCGACGGCCTGGAACCTTTTTATCCTGACCGTGTTGTTGGAAGAATACTTGGAATGGGTGATGTGCTGAGCCTCATTGATAAAATACAGCAAAACATCGATATGGAAAAGGCAAAAATGCTGGAAGAGAAATTTGCCAAAAATAAATTCGACTTAGAAGATTTTCTTGAACAGTTACGTCAAATAAAGAAAATGGGATCTATCGGTGATTTGATGGAGATGATTCCTGGTGCACCCAAGGAAGTCGATCTTTCCTCAGGCGAAAAAAATCTCAAGCGTACAGAAGCGATAATAAGCTCAATGACTAAGGAAGAACGAAAGAATCCAAAGATGATAAATTACAGCAGAAAACTTCGTATAGCAAAAGGTAGCGGAACAAATCTTACAGAAGTGAATAGGGTATTAAAGTCCTATGATCAGATGAAATCCATGATGAAAGCGCTGAACTCAAAAAAATCAAAATTCTCCAAATTATTCAAGGGCTTACCATTTTAATTCAATAGATTTCAGGAGGTGTTTTTGAACATGGTCAAGATACGTTTGACAAGGATGGGAAGGAGAAACAGACCGTTTTACAGAATCGTTGTTGTAGATTCCAGAAAAAGAAGAGATGGAACTTATATCGATTCCCTTGGCTTTTACGATCCGCTTAAAGACCCAGCTGTTATGAATGTAAACGTTGAAAGAGCTGTGGAATGGATACTCAAAGGTGCTCAGCCAACAGATACTGCGAGATCGATTCTCTCAAAATTTGGTGTAATGAAAAAGGTCCATGAAATCAAGACCAATAAAGAAAAAGGAGAAGCGAACGAAGAATGAAAGAGCTTCTCGAGCACATTCTCAAAGGGATCGTGAAGGATCCTGATTCGCTTTTAGTAACAGAAAATGTCGATGAAAATGGCAATAAGGTCTTTGAAATCAGAGCTTCGGAAGAGGATATTGGTCAAATTATTGGAAAGGATGGAAGGACCATCAAATCCATCAACGTGCTGTTGAACGCTATTGCGGGTCCCGATAGGTCAAGTTTTACATTAAAGGTGATTAGATGATCACGGATATCAAGGAGTTGCTCTCTTCCATGATTCCCGTTGGCTATGTGGTTAAGCCTCATGGGTTACGAGGAGAAGTGAAATTCAAGTTGACTACAAACCTCGAAGATATTTTAGAGGTGGGTGAAAACGCCCTTCTCTTTGATGAGAAAAGCAAAAGGTATGTAGTCACAAGAATCACTGATTTTCGAAAAGCCGGTTCAGGTTATATACTTTCCTTTGAAGGCTTTGATAATGTTGGATTGGCTGAGCGCATAAGAGGATACCACCTCTACATCGCTAAGAGCAAGCTCCCACCTCTTGAGAAAGGCGAATTTTACTTTTATCAAGTTTTAGAAGCGCAGGTTTTTTCGCCTGAAGGCGAATATCTTGGAAAAGTTGAAGATATCATCGAAACGGGAGCAAATGACGTTTTTGTCGTCAAGCACCAACTTGAAAATCTGTCAGTCCGAGAAATTCTCATACCTGTAATTAAGGATTATATACTGGAACTTGACCTTGATAATAAGCGCGTTGTTGCAAAAATCCCCGATTTTGAGAAAGAGAACGAGTGATTACAATGAGAATAAAGGTATTAACGATATTCCCGGAAATGTTCTCAGTTTTAACTCAATATGGAGTTATTTCCAGAGCCATAAAAGAAAGGGTCATCGATTTTAAATCTATCAACCTGAGGGATTTTACGTCCGACAGGCATCACACTACTGATGACTACCCTTATGGCGGTGGTAGCGGTCTGGTAATGAAAGTCGAGCCTTTTTTGAAAGCCTATGAGGAAATAATTGAAAACGAAGGAAAACCTCATGTGATAATGACTTCTCCTCAAGGGAAACTTTTCAATAATGAAAAGGCTTTGGAACTTTCAAAGAAGAAGTCTATTCTCTTTCTCTGTGGTCGATATGAGGGAATAGATGAAAGGGTAATGAATATAGTAGACGAAGAACTTTCCATAGGTGATTTCGTTTTAAGCGGAGGGGAACTGCCCTCTATGGTTATGATAGAGAGCATTCTCAGATTTGTTCCGGGAGTCATTGGCGATATGGAATCCGTTGAAAAAGACTCCTTTTTTAACGGTCTTTTGGATTATCCCCACTACACAAGGCCCAGGGAAATAAAGGGCATGAAAGTTCCCGATGTTTTATTAAACGGGAACCATGAAGAAATAGAGTTATTTCGCCGAATGGAAAGCTTAAAAAGAACGTTGTTGCGAAGACCTGACTTGTTTTTAAAGCACGAACTTGACAAAATGGACAAAAAAGCCCTTCTTCAGCTTTTTAGGGAGTTGATAGACAATGTTGAGTAATATATACGTTGCGCTAATTCACTACCCTGTTCTTGGTCGTGACGGGAAAATTGTATCCAGCGCCGTAACTAATCTAGATGTACACGATATTGCCAGGACTTGTAGAACCTATAATATAAAGGGATACTATGTGGTTTCCAATCTTCCCGCGCAAAGGGAAATCGTTGGCAACGTTCTTGAATATTGGCTAAAGGATTTTGGTAAAGAGTATAATCCCAGTAGAAGTGAGGCTCTTACCGTTGTAAAAACGGCTATGTACATTGAAAATGTTATAGAAGAAATTGAAGATGTGGAAGGAAAGACTCCAAACCTCATTTATACCTCTGCTAAAAATGGACCTGATCGAATTTCCTACTCTGGGATGTCAAAGATCATTAAAGAATCTGACAAACCACATCTGATACTTTTCGGGACAAGCTGGGGTCTCCCAAAGGAAGTACTTGTACTTTGTGATTACGTTCTTGAGCCAATAAGAGGAAGGGCAAGTTTCAACCACCTTTCGGTGAGAGCCGCGGTGGCTATAACACTGGACAGAATCATAGGAGAAGATATATAAGTTAGGAGGGATTGAGATGGATCAGTACATCAGGGCGATTGAAAGTGAATTTGTAAAAAAAGATCTTCCAGAAATAAGACCGGGTGACACCATCAGGGTCTACGTCAAAGTTAGAGAAGGGAATAAGGAAAGGACACAGGCTTTTGAAGGTGTAGTTATTAAAATCAGAGGCGGTGGAGTCAATAAAACCTTTACCGTTAGAAGAGTAGGGGCAGCAGGTATCGGTGTTGAAAGGATCTTTCCCTTTGCCAGTCCAGCAGTTGAAAAAATCACCGTCTTGAGAAAAGGTAAAGTAAGAAGAGCAAAGCTTTACTATATCAGAGACATCCGAGGAAAGATCAGAATAAAGCAAAGAAGGGACTGAGGCTTAATGGCCAGGGCCTCCAAAAAAGAATCCAGGGTTGTCCATGAACTAAAAGAGTGGGGGAAGGCCCTTGTTTATGCTCTCATCTTTGGAACAATAATAAGGCTCTTTATGTTTGAAACCATGATGGTTCCCACGGAATCGATGGTACCAACCATCGATCCGGGGGACCGTCTTTTTGTTGAAAAGGTAACCTATCAGTTCAAAGAGCCTGATTATGGAGACATAGTCGTGTTTTGGGCCCCCTTTGTAGACAAATCGGCATTAGAAATGTTAGGCCCTTTCGACAAATTCATGGATTTGTTTTCACCCAGAATCTTTAAGGGCCATGTGAAATACGTCAAAAGGCTCGTGGGAAAGCCGGGTGATACAATAGAGTTAAGAGTAGCTCCTGAATTTAAAAACATCGAGGATGAAATTCTTTCCATGCCTCATGATGATCAGCCTCATTACCAGCTCTATGTAAACGGTGAGCTTCTTCCGGAATTAGCGGACAGAAGATATTCCCGAGAAGCCATATTTGCAGATAAGGATTTTTACCTTGGTTTGGCACATCCTGATGAAGTTTATTCTATCTACAACGAATTCTTCAGATATTATCAGCGCTATTTGGATTATGCTAGCTATTACGATAGTGTTCTCGCCCCTCTTGAGCTGAGAAAATACATCTGGCAGGATCCAAGTACAAAAACCATAAAAATCACTATTCCTGAAGGATTTTATTTCTTTATGGGTGATAACACCGGAAATAGCTTTGACAGCAGGTTTTTCGGATTCGTTCCACGGAAAAACATAGTTGGAGAACCAATGCTCAGAATTTGGGAGTTATCAAGATTTGGGCCATTAAAAGGAAAAGAATAACCGGGGTAATACCCCGGTTTTTTGGCGGAGGCGGTGGGACTCGAACCCACACGGGGCCTTCACCCCACCGGTTTTCAAGACCGGCTCCTTAGCCAATTAGGATACGCCTCCACAAATCAATTATAACCCGAACAATGGAGGGTTTCAAGAGGTTATGGAAAAGAGAAAAGCTTTTTTAAGAGATGTTCAGAATGAAAAAGACGAAAGAAATGTCCCGATTGATATGGTTGGTATAAGAGGGTTGAAATATCCCATTGTGGTTCTCGATAGAGCAAAGGGCAGACAAAATACTGTTGGCACTTTTGATCTCTTTGTGGATTTACCGCGTGATTTCAGGGGTACTCACATGTCCCGCTTTGTGGAAGTACTAGACAGACACAATAACCGTATAACCCCCCGAAACATGGAAAGCATTTTGAGCGATATGCGAGCTTTCTTAAAAGCTGATGTTGCTCATATAAATGTTTTCTTCCCATACTTCTTGAGGAAAAATGCCCCTGTGAGCGGCATCTCCAGTTATAGCTCTTTTGAATGTGGTTTCATAGCCCGTCTGAATTCTGGTTTTGATTTCATACTCGAAGTTAATGTCCCTGTTATGACTGTATGCCCTTGTTCTAAAGAAATAAGCGAAAGGGGCGCTCATAATCAGAGGGCAAATGCGAAGGTTAGAATAAGAATGAAATCACTTGTTTGGATTGAGGAGATTATAGAAGTGGCAGAAACCTCTGCTAGTGCTCCCATCTTCAGCCTACTTAAAAGAGAAGATGAAAAGTATATCACTGAACTCTCATACGATAATCCCCGGTTTGTCGAAGATCTATCGCGTGAAATTGTGCTGCATCTTGAAAAAGATCGGAGAATAACCTGGTACAGGGTTGAAGTAGCAAGCCAGGAATCAATTCACAACCACGAGGCCTATGCTTGTATTGAGAAGAGGGAATTATGAGCGCATTTTTTACTGAGGAGAAACGCGAAAAAATCGAAAGTTATTTAAGGCTTCTCGTTTCTTCAAAACACAACCTCACTGCCATCAAAAACCTGGATGAGGCTTACCAAAAGCACTTTCTTGATGTTTTTCTTCCCCTTAAGGAATTCAGTTTAAAAGGGAATTTCATAGATATCGGTACAGGCGGTGGGGTACCTGGTATAATTTGCGCAATTCTTTTTCCTGAAAGTAAATGGACATTGCTTGATTCCATCAGAAAGAAGGTACAAGAAATTGATAACTTCATCTATGAATTGGGCCTAAAAAACGTTCGGGTAATTTGCCAAAGAGCCGAAGAATACGCAAAGCTGGACAGAGAAAAGTACTGCGGTGCTTTTATGAGAGCCGTAGCCCGGCCCGATGTTTGTCTCGAATACGCCACTCCCCTGATTAAAACAGGCGGAAAAATATATCTATACAGAGGACCTAACTGGAAAAAAGAAAAAGATTTTGCGGAAAGAGCTGCCTCCCTCCTTGGTCTTCGTATAGATAGAGTAATAGAATACCAAATCACAGAAAATATAAAAAGAAACCTTGTTATTTACAAAAAGCTCATTGCTACATCTTTAAAATACCCAAGAAAAACTGGTAGCGCCACAAAAAAGCCACTTGGGGGGAAGTAGATGAAGGTTTTTTTTGATGCTTCTTTCAAGGGAGTAACAAATATGGCTATCGATATGGCTCTTAGCGACTGGGTTGCCACCTGTGAAAAGGAAACCCTTGTTTTGCGATTTTACCGCTGGAACCCACCTTGCCTCTCACTTGGAAGAAATCAGGATGTTAGAGCAGTAAATACTGATTACCTGAATAAGATGAGATTTGATCTTGTTAGAAGACCAACAGGCGGGATGGCAGTTCTCCACTGGAAAGAGCTGACTTATAGTTTCATTGCAAAAAGCAGCGATAAGCGCCTTCCAAGAAATGTCGTTGCCTCTTATATGAAAATATCCACAGCTTTGAAAAGAGGACTCACCAATATGGGATATCCCGTGGAAATAAATGAAAAAAAGGCGACCAAAATTTCCGACGTTTGTTTTCAGGTTCCTTCGGTTAATGAGTTGGTTATTTCAGGAAAAAAGCTTGTTGGAAGTGCCCAGACGCGAAAAAAAGGTGTGATATTACAACATGGCTCTATTCTTATAAAAGCCATGTCACAAGAATATCTTTCTTGCTTTCGCAATCTATCAAAAGACACAAGGCAACTCGAAAGCATCAAAAATAGTATGATAGGTTTAGAGGATTATTCAAAGAAAAGTGTAGATGTTCAAAAGCTCGCTGAAAATTTGGCGATTGCTTTTTCCGAGGTTTTTGAAGAAGCGCTTGAGAACACGCAATATAGCAAACTTGGTTCTGAATTCCATGAAATGCTCAACAGATACGAAAGGATGTTTAACTCTTATGAATGGAACTACAAAAGGGAAGCTCTGGATAGTTTCAACACCAATAGGAAATCTTGAAGACATAACCGTACGAGCACTCAGGATATTGAAGGAGGTCCCATTTATTCTTGCAGAAGATACCAGAAGGACTTCAAACCTTCTGAAAAAACTTGGAATAGAAAACAAAAAGCTAATTTCTTTCAATGTTCAAAATCAAAATCGCCGTTTACATCAGGTTTTATCACTTCTAAACACTGGAAACGATATGGCGTTGGTAAGTGATGCCGGGACTCCTGTTATTTCAGACCCCGGAAACAAATTGATTTTAGAATGCCAGAAGTTAAAAATCGATATCGATATAGCCCCGGGGCCCAGCGCTGTAACTTCGGCGGTTGCCCTTAGTGGTTTTCCGGGTACACATTTCGTTTTTCTTGGCTTCTTGCCAAGAGGGAAAAACAGAAGGAGACTTTTCAGAAAAATCTCAAAAGGCCTTTATGGTGAAGCGCTTATAGTTTTTTTCGAATCTGCACTGCGTCTAAAGGAATCGCTGAGAGAATGGTTAGAAATCGTCGAAGATAGGGAGTGCTTCATTGCTCGCGAATTGACAAAACTACATCAAGAATTGATCCGCGGTTACATAAGCGAGATTCTGGAAAGTTTTCCGGAACAATTGAAGGGTGAAATAACCGTGGTGGTTTCGGGGAATGCTTCAAAAAGTGCGGAGATACGATAGAGAATGCTTACAATTTACGTTTTTTCCAGGAAAAGATGCCTAAAGGAGGAAGAATATGGTCCAGGTTTTTAGAAATTTCCTGGCATTGACTCCAGCGATAATTGTGGCCATATATTTTCACGAAATGGCACATGCCAGCTTGTTTAAGAAAACAACAAAAACAAGGAGAAACTTTTCCTTTGTAGGCTGTGTGGATCCTCTGGGGCTCTTAATGTACTACATGTTTCAATTTGGCTGGTCAAGACCTTTCCCGATCAATTACTGGAAACTCAAGAAAAACGGACTGCCCGTAACAATTCTCACAATATTTAGCGGACCTGCAATGAACCTGATTATTGGAGTAACTGCGGCGTTATTTTTCAAATACACGGGATTATTTAGATACTCTACTCTCCTTGCCAGGGAATCTTATGGGCAAAATTACCTGCTTTCATATTTTTCCGATGTGTTGTATTGGATCATGGTGGTAAATTTAAAGACTTCTCTTTTCAATTTATTGCCTTTTCCGCCTTTAGATGGGGCAAGGCTTATAGAAATAACTGCTCCAGACAATCAAGTGGACTGGCTGGCAAAGTTCGAAGTTTACGGGTTGCTTTCACTTGTTGTTCTTTCGATTTTGGGTATAATCCAATTAATAATGTGGCCTGTAAGTAGGCTGGTTGAGTTCATAACCGGTCTCATAATTTGACTTTATGCTGTTTTTGATGTTTTGCCTGCATGTAATGAACACCTACACGTACTCCAAACCAGAAAAAAGCCGTAGCAAAAAGTAAAAGGAGTATCACCGGTGAAAGGTACCACGGGTAAGCATAAATGGCTTTTTCACGGATATTTCCACCTATATCTTCAACTTTAACCATGACTTTTCTCCGTGTAATAGAGAAAGGTATATCGATTAACGCTTCTTTTTCGCCAGATAGCTCAAGTTCTTGATCATTAATGTACAACCTTTTGAGCCCAAAATCGTCCTTGAAAAGTACCTTTCGCGTTATAAAAAGTCCGGCCTTTGTTTGTACTTCTGCTGGTTTAACATCATAAATAACAGTCACCTCTTTTTCAGCGCTGTTGCCTGCTTTATCAATGGCTTCAATCTTTATTAGTTTTGTTGCACCTGGTTCGAGAGTAACGGAATAGTTGTATTTGCCCTCTGTCTCCGTGGCGATTTTTCCATTCACGTTAACCCTTGACAACCCATAGTCATCATGTACTTCAAAGTTGAAGTTAACATTTTTCTCTTTGGTGACAAATTTATCCGGCAAGATTATCTTCGGAGGAATTATGTCCCGAACGATATCAATAGATTTCATGGCAACGTTCCCTGCTACATCTTCAATTTCTATTTCTATCTCATTTTCCCTTTCATTCAGGAGGATAACAGGGAAGACATTTGTTGAAGGTAAATATTCTTTGCCATTTATTCTCAACCCTGCCACCTCTGTGTTATCTTTTGCGCCTATATGAAGCAACACCTCATCATTACGCGTTATTTGAGGGTATTGTATCTGTAGGATTTCAGGAGGAGTAAAATCTCCTATAACTACCAATTCGTTTATCGTAACATTTCCAGCCAGGTCTTCAACTTTTAACCTGATAGTATTACTTCCACTGCTGATAGAGACTGGAAAGTCGAATTCATATTCTTCTTTTCCATCTAAAAATAAAACTTTATCTCCAAGTTTAATGCTTTGCATGCCGACATTGTCTGAAACCTTACCCGATAGCGTAATCATTTCGGAAGATGTGTATTTGGGTGCATTGGATATGGATAGCAGTGGAGGGGAATCATCAAGATAAATAGAATATGGTGTCGGCTGGAAAATCCTTCCAAATACATCTTTATAGCTTATGTTGATTTTGTTATACCCTTCTTTGAGTGTAATAGGTATTGATAGATGTGGAGAACTCATCTTTACAGTCCTGTTCCCAACACTTATGGAATCAAGAAGTATGCCACCCTGATATTCGAACTCGAGATTGTAGTTCTTCTCGTTGGTGAGAGGCGGAATGTTCATGGACAATTTTGGTGCAGGTGGTTTTGAAAATACAGTTATTCCAGAAACCAAATTGTGGTCATTATGAGAAGAGACAACATACAACCAACTCCCACTATCAAGGCGGTCGGAATCAAAAAAAACTTTTCCCGGTGAGTATTCTACGCTCTCTGAAAAGGCTTGTTCCTTTCCCGAACCTATTTTTTTGAAATTAAGCGCTATCTGATCTGTGACCAATTCACCTGCAATATCAAAAGAAATCTCCACTCCACCATCCACCACGGGGTTTCTACTGAGGAACCATCTTACATTCCATGGTGGAACTAAAATTTGAAAGGCTTCCTTTTCGCCATTGCTAAAACCTATGGTTATTTCACTCTCTTTAAACTTACCAAGCCCCTGAAATTTCATGAGCGTGGCATTAGAAATTTCCGTCAATAATTCCTGCAGCATTTCTGGTAGAATTTGCTTTTGAACCGTGTAGAATCCTCCAAACCTGATGCTCTGCAAAATTTTTATTGGCGCACTATTATCTTCCCAATTTCCCAAAAATAAAGGAATAACACCGCTTTCAATTAGAAGCCCAGCCGCTTCTTGATATGACAGTTTGCTGCCGTTATCTTTTCCATCACTGAGAACTATTAGAAACCTCACATCGCCTTTTTCCTTCATACTTGTCCCAACAAAGCCGACTCCGTCCGTTAGACGTTGCACCTCCGATATGCCACGCTGAGCTTCCGGTGAAAGGTTTTTTTTAAAAAAATCCAGATCGCATTCCGGAACTTTCAAAGCGATCTCGTTTCCAAAAGTCCAAAGACTGAACAAGGGTCTTATGGAGAAGCTATCATTGAACGCTTCCAGCATATCAATTGAAAGGATCTTTGAAACGTCAACACCTTCCTGTACAAGAAAAGCGATCACAACTTTCGAGTTAACATTCAGAGAATGGGATTCAAAATTTCTCATAAGGCCATTTATTTCAAGCGACGATACACCCTTTGCATTCTGTCGCACCAGGGCCTTTATAGTAGGGTAATCAGAAGTGTCAAAACCCAGAGTATTCATTTCATCTGCAAAACTAAGAATCGTTAGAATTAGAAAGAAAGCCAAAATGAGCTTTCTCATTTTTCCTCCAATCTCTCAGAAATGTATTCTATCACCTCTTCAAGGGCTTCTTGCAATCCTTTTTCATATGTTAGCGTAAAACCAGCCGCACGCTCATGACCACCACCACCAAATGTTTTGGCGATTTCACTTACATCGAAATAACTCTTAGAGCGAAGGCTAATATGGGCTTCACCTCTGGAACTCTCAGAAGCAAAGAGGGCGACTTCAACAGTTGATATTGAGCGAAGCTGAGAAACAAAACCAGAAAACTCATCTTCACTCAACCCATATTTATCAAAATTCCATTTTTCCAGAAAGGAATAAGCAAATTTGCCAGAGCAACGAACCTTCAAGTTATCCAGAGCATCTCTTTCCAAATAAAACTCTTCCAGCTTTTTGTTTTCCAGTATCACCCGGGCTACATATCCCGGATCTGCTCCATACTTGACCAAGCAGGCTACATCTTCAAAAACCGAAGAATCCACATTAGAATACCTGAAAAATCCAGTATCAGTGGCAATGCCAATATAATTCAACAGTGCGAGTTCCCTATCATAATTAACATCCATTATCTGCAACAGTCTGAAAACCATTTGTGCCGTGCTGGAATAAACTGGTGAAACCCAATTGATATTACCAAAATCAGTATTTGTCTTGTGATGGTCTATTAAAATGGTTCGTACTCCAGCTTTCAAAAATTCCTGAAATCTGCCAATTCTATCCGGCGATGACGAATCAACTACAATCATTAAATCTGGCAATTCCATATCAACTGAGTAGTGGACCAGTTTCTCAGTATGCGGAAAATTCAAATATATAGACGGTATATTCCAATCAACTGCAGGGGTAACTTTTTTACCCAGCCATGTAAGGCCTCGATAAAGCGAAAGAACTGAAGAAATACAATCTCCGTCAGGCATAATATGGCCACATACAAGCATTTTTTCTGCTTGCTCGATTTCTGAAATAATTGCGCTGACATTTCTCACAGCTTCTCCTCCTTTAACGCATTTAGAGCAATCGTGACCACCTTGCTGAACTTAGATCTTACTTTCTGCGCTGTTGCGACTACTTCTTGATGGTCCAGTTTTTTCTCTAAAATTCCCGAAGCCATGTTTGTGATACAGGAAAAAGCCAGTATATTCAGTTTGCAATGTGAAGCAGCTATCAGTTCCGGCACGGTTGACATACCGACCATATCAGCCCCGAAATTTTCATAGGCCTTTATTTCCGCCGGGGTCTCGTAAGAAGGACCTGTTACAAATATATAAGTGCCCTGCTTCAAATCAATATTAACTCTTTTAGAATTGTTGATAACCAGTTCTAACCATCTCTTATTTATAACAGAGGACATATCAGGAAAACGGACCCCATACTCTTTTCTATTAGGTCCAACAAGAGGATTGCTAAAACCAAGATTGATCACGTCTGTTATAGCAACAATATCCCCAGGAACAAAACTCCGGTTAATACCACCTGCGGCATTTGTTACAATAAGGTGTTCTACTCCCATTTCCTTAAAAATATATATGGGTTTTACAACATCTTGCAGACTATGTCCCTCGTAATAATGGAATCTCCCATCCATTGCAATAACGTCTCTTCCATTTAACCTTCCAATAACGAACCTTCCCTTATGGCCTTCAACGGTACTTTGAGGAAAGGCATTGATCTCTCTATAATTCACAGAAACAGCATCCTCAAATTGCTCTGTCAGATATCCAAGGCCGGATCCCAAAATCAACGCTATATTTGGCTTTACCGTGGATTTTGCAAGAATTTTCTCGGCAATTTTTCCAAAATCCATTGATTCATCTCCTCCTGCATGTTTAAAAGATTTTTTCACTAATTGATTATATAACAATATATGGTACAATACTCAAAGTCCATTGACTTTGAGCTTAGGCGACAATATAATATGTGAGACTGAAAAGGAATGAATGGAAGGAGGAGATCTGCATGAGTCCCGAAGAAATTTTTGAAAAGGTAAGAGAAATAATAGCTGAAAAACTTGGAATTGAAACCGATGATATCGAACTTTCATCGGATCTTACTGAAGATCTCGGTGCCGATTCTCTAGACCTTGTTGATTTAGTAATGGCTTTTGAAGATGAGTTCGGCATAAAAGTAGAAGATGAGCAAGTAGAAAATATTAAAACGGTGGAAAATGTTGTTAGTTATGTAGCAAAAGTCCTCGGCGCTGACGATGAGGAATAAATGAAAACATGGGGGGCGAGCCCCCCATTTTTTGGAGGTATAGTTTTGCCTCAAAAGATTTCATATGTTGTTAACGAAGATTGCAATTACAACCGCCTTGACAAGTTTCTCAGGCATAAACTGAAAGACTTCAAGCTATCATCTATATATAAACTTCTTCGAACTGGCTGTATCCGTGTTAACAATAAGAAAATCAAAGACCCCGCTTATAGGATTGAAATTGGAGACAGTGTTAGTGTCGAGTATAGCGGGAAAATTGAACATCTAAAACGACTTCGGGAATCCAGGGAACCAGTTCCACACGAAATCCCATTTAGTATTCTTTACGAAGATAAAGAGCTTCTGATAATCGATAAACCACCAGGTATTTCCATGCATCCAGGCAAAGGAGTACAGGTCATTACACTGATAGAGGGTTTGATGGGATATGGCAATCGGAAAGGGTTTAAACCTTTTCTTGTTCATCGCCTCGACAAACACACTTCAGGAGTACTTTTGGTGGCAAAAAAACTTGACAATGCACGAAAGTTGACAGCGCTCTTCAGAAATCATGAAATCGATAAGTACTACCTGACTCTGGTAAAGGGACATCCTTTTGAAGAAAAGGGATATCTGAAGCAGGAAGTCAATGGTTTTACCGAAGAACTCTCCTACAATGTTAAAGAGCTTTTTGATAACAGTTCGCTTTTGACGGTTAGATTACTAACCGGCAAAAAACATCAAATAAGGAGACAATGCGCATCCATAGGACATCCGGTTGTGGGTGATGATGTGTATGGTGATAGAGATTTCAACCGAAAATTCAAAAAGGAACATGGCCTCAGAAGATATTTCTTGCATTGCCATAAAATGTCCTTTAAACATCCAACTTCTGGAAAGCTTTTTCAAATCACTTCAGAGTTGCCTGAGGATTTAAAGAGGGTTCTTAAGTCCCTGAGAAGCTCATGAAAAAAGTATTCATTCTCGTAACTGTTTTTTTTCTGTTCTTTCTTTACTGTTTTGGTGCTAAAGAAGGCTTCACTTCGGAAGAAATATCCGCTGTTTATGAGAAACTCCAAAATCTTTTTCGGCTGAGTCCTTCCTATTCATTAGTAGTGGACGAAAAAACGGAACATTCGCATTCTGTGGATAACGACACGGGTTATTATAAAATAGTAATTAGAAAAGATGAGCTTGAGCTCTCCATTCTCGCTCATGAAATGGCACACATTTTCTTTTTTGAGCTATTGAAGAGGAACAATATAGAACCTGAGGAAATTCCATTATGGTATCATGAATTGATGGCTCTCTGGTTTCAAGCGCAGTTTCAAAATACTGAA
Organism: Kosmotoga sp.; assembly: GCF_982836095.1. Taxonomy (NCBI): domain Bacteria; kingdom Thermotogati; phylum Thermotogota; class Thermotogae; order Kosmotogales; family Kosmotogaceae; genus Kosmotoga; species Kosmotoga sp. Next base: position 6,324 of record NZ_CEYIHJ010000004.1, on the reverse strand, counting down.
AATTATCGGATTTTGGATTTTAAAACCATTTTTTTCCCTTTTTTTCAATATCGAAGTAATTATCCACGCTCCAATAAACTTGAACCATTTTATGGATCCATAGATAGTTTTGCGGGGTACTTATCCAAGAGATATGAATTTCGAGATTTTATCGTTGAAACTGTTGAGAAATATGCGGAATTGAAGGATTTTACTACTGCCATTAACACGGTTCTGGGCACTGAGCTCGACAGGGTTATAATTGGCTGGAGAATTAGAAAACTCATACCTTACTTTTCGTTTGCAGCTGTAGTGGTTCTTTTTATCTATTTAGCTTTGGGAAGGGGAGATAAGCATTGGCGGGAGTTAGAATTCGATCCAAAAATCCCAAAAAACGAGGAATGAAAAAAACGACTATCAAAAAAGGAAGCATCCCTCCGGTTTTTGTTCTTTTTCTACTTTTATCAATTCTTCTACTTCTGTATTATTTCCCTGATCGCTCAAATGCGGAACGGGCGATATCCAATGCAGCGATATTGGTTGAGGAGCCTGTTGATGGCGTTCAGGGGTTCTTGTTAGATACCCCAGGAAGTTCACCTTCAACTTCAAAAATCATCCTCTTAGACCTCAGTAAATACAGAGAGCCAGAACATCTGAAAAATATTTTCGAAAAACACAAAACGATTATTCTAACAGGAGCTTCATATTTTAAACCTGAGGAACTTGCAGAGATACTCGATCGCTATAGAGTGATAACAGGATTTATGGAATTTGACGAGAGGGGAATGTATGTAAAGGAAGTAATCAAGGCCCGGAAATATCCGGAACTGGTGTTCAGAGTACATCAAATCAAGCCAAAGGAATATCCAAATTACGATCTTGAATCTGCTGTATTGAGGTATATAAGGGCTGTTCGCGAACGAAGTGTGGACGTTCTGCTATTTATGAAAGGCAGTTCTGAAACCCTGAGTTACACAGAACTTGTCAAGGAAACTTATTCTCGTTTAAAAGAGGAAAAGTTGTTGAGTAACGTAGTTAATCCCTCACGCTTTCCTCTGACAAACTCATCAACACTTGGTTTTTTAACCGGTTTGATCGCCCTTTTAAGTTGGAATCTAGTGTTGGCAATCGGCTACATAATCACAATAATTTTTTCCCACACCCTGTCTTTGACTTATTTAGCAATTTTTGGCTCCATTTCCCTTTATTTCTTGGTCATGAAAATCACAAAAAGACAACTATTTAAACCTTGGTTGGGTTATATCCTTATTTTTGTTTCTTCTTTAGGCCTTGGTATGGCAATAAACGCGCAGATGGTGTCACCAGCATATCAGAATGGTATACTTCTCTTTCGAGGTGTCAAATTCTCGTTACTTGTTCTCCCGGCACTTGTTTTTGTGCTGGAAATACTAAGAAGGCCCATAAAAAAACTTGCATTAGGTGATTATGTATTACTAATTCTTTTTATCCTTGGGGGAATTTATTATCTCTTGAGAAGCGGCAACTACTCCCTTGTGCTTGATATTGAAAGGCGATTTAGAGATTTTCTTGATAATCTTTTAATTGTAAGACCGCGTTTTAAAGAGATAATTGGTTATCCTTTTTTGATACTAAGTATTTATGGCATTTACACCAAGAATGGTCTCTCAAGGGCTATTGTTGCTTCTGTTGGCAGTATTCCCGTTGTCTCAGTGGTGAATACTTTTTGCCATGCCACT
>NZ_CEYIHJ010000004.1:0-4617 GCF_982836095.1 Kosmotoga sp. | reverse complement strand
CACCTTTATGGACTTTGGTACTTCGGAGCACATATGGGTTCGTATTTGGAAGCATTATAGGCCTAATCGTGTATTACATAATAAAATTCCTCAAAAGCGCAAAGGCCAGACAAAGTTTGACATCAGAAGTGGAAATGAACCGAAATGATGCCGAAGAGTCAAATAAAATGCAGGGGGATTCCGATGAACAATCTGGATGAGGAGGGATAGCATGATCAAAAAGGGAATCGTTTTTACACTTTTTGCTTTAATAGCTGTGATTTCTTTTGCTACAGTGGGGTACGATCTTGAAAAGGTTATCATTGTTCCAATACCTCAGGAATTTGAGGTTTCCATATGGCTAGATAAAGATCCCGGCTCTTTGTACAAGAACGGCGAAGAGGTAAAAGTCTTTTTCAAAACCAACGCAGATGCTTATGTAACGATATACGATATCATGCCAGATGGTAAAGTACAATTGATATTTCCCAACAAATATGATACCAACAACTTTGTCAAAGCAAACAAAGAATACTCTTTACCAACAGATTCGGCAAAATTAGGTTATCGTCTCCTGGTATCTGGTGAAAGCGGAATGGAAATATTTCAAATTGTGGCATCTAAACAACAGCTACCTTTTTTGAAATCTGCAATCGAGAAATTCTCAAAAGAAGCTTTCCCGTTTTTTGAAGATCTTGCAAATAAGCTTGTAGAAGAGCTCGTAAAACCATTTGTAGATAAAGAGGAATATGCAGTTGCTCAGACGTATTTTTATGTGAATGCGCGACCAGCTCAGGGTACATTATCTATCAACAGTGCCCCTGCGGGCGCTAGTGCCTATATCGATGGAAGCTATTACGGGACCACACCATTAAGAGTTTCCCTTGCAGAAGGTGTACACCTTGTGAATCTGTATAAATCCGGATATTCTCCTTATTCCAAGCAGGTGAATGTCAGAGCAGGTACTACCTCATACCTGAATGTAGCGCTTTCAAAAATACAGCAGAAAAAATTCTCAGTTGGCATAAACAGTAGCCCTTCCAGGGCAAAAGTTTACATTGATGGTGTTTACAGAGGGGTTACACCTTTGAATTTAGATCTTACCGCCGGCACTCACACTCTAGAGCTGGAAAAAACGGATTACGAAAAATACACGGAAACAATTAACGTAACCGGGCCAATGAACAAATTCGTCAATTTAAAATTCCTGGGTTACCAGTTGAGTATTACTTCTGATCCCTCAGGTGCTGAAGTATATATATCGGGCGAATATGCTGGTAATACACCATTACAAAGAAGGGTATCCAAAGGCTGGTATAGGATAATCGTGAAAAAAGATGGTTATCAAGATTATTCTGAGTTTATAAATATCAGCGACAACACCAATCTAAAAGTCAAACTGGAAAGAGTCATTCCTCCTGAGGGAACGCTCTTTTTAAGTTACAACCAGGAACAGGTATACATCTACGTTGATGGAGTTTTCTATGGCATTTCTCCCGATTCAATAAAACTCCAACCAGGAACCCATAAAATACTGGCTGTGAAAGAAGGTTATCAGAATCAGGAATATAAATTGAGCATCAACGCAGGTTCTGAATATTACCTAAAAGTTTCTCTGATACCCAAATTGAAACCAGTGATTCTAAAAATCACAACAAATCCATCTAATGCAAGAGTATTTATCAATGGAACCGAATTTGGCAGGAGTCCTATTACAGTTGATCTTGACCCTGGATATTATGAATTGCTGATTGTAAAAGAAGATTATCATTTCGTATATCTTGTCAGGTATTTCAAAATGGGAGAATACAGCCTAAATTTCGATTTGCAAAGTATTGAAGAATAGAGTACTGGAATGATCACCGGGGGAATTCCCCGGTGATTTTTTTTATCTCAAAATCGTTTAGCTCTTTCCAATCACCCGGGTTGAACATTTCAGGCAGCACAAATTCCCCTATCCTGCCCCTTTTAATTGCAGTTACAGTATTCCCATTGGCTTTTACCATCCTTTTTATCTCGTGAAACTTCCCTTCCGTCAAAATGATCAAAATTTTCTTCCCTTCAAGTTTTGTCACCTTTTTTGCTTTCAAAATCTCATCTCCACAACTGATCGGCTCGTTCATCTTCTCTATGAAATCTCCATCTGGCTCATTTTCCAACTCCACAATATATTCTTTTTCGAGATTGTATTTCGGGCTGATGACCCTATGAATGAAAAGCCCATCGTTACTCAACAGCAGCAGTCCTTCAGCATCTTTGTCAAGGCGGCCGGCAATTGAGAGTTCTTTATTGTATGGAGCGTCAATGAGTTCAAAGACGCTTCTCCCTTCATTTATGCTCCTTGAAGATACATAGCCGACTGGTTTATAGAGTGCAATATAAACGCTGTCATAGGTCTCCAACTTCTTATCATTCAAGAAAACTCTATCATGCTGGTAGACCTTGTGATCAACCGCTTTGATAACAGTTCCGTTGACCCTTACCTTGCCCGCTTTGATGAATTTTCGACTCTCGTTTCTGCTGATTCCTGCAAACTTCGAAATGAATTTATCCAACCTCAAAAGCTTCTCCATAAAGCCACTCCTCCTAATCAATTTTAACGCGTCCATTCCTCGAAAAAATTAATATAGAATGGTATAATTTTTTCAAAGAGAAAAAAAGAGAGAAGGTGGAAATATGAGAAAGGAGTGGGTACTCCACAAGCCTGATGATACCCAAGTTTCTCGTTTGGTGGAATATCTTGGCATCGATCCATTCCTTGCCAGGCTTTTGGTAAACAGAAATATAACCGATGAAGTAGAGGCAAGCAGATTTCTTAATCCAGATGCTTCTCTAATGCATGACCCTTTTCTGATGAAGGACATGTCAATAGCAATCAAAACTATTATAGAGTCAGCCGAGCGGGATGACTCTATTGTGATTTTCGGAGATTACGATGTCGATGGTGTTACTTCCACGGCATTGCTATATCTGACGATGAAAAAGTTGGGCTTCAATGTAAGCTACTATATCCCTTTGAGGTTAGAGGAGGGATATGGACTCAGTAAAGATGCTATAACGGAATTGTACGAGCAAGGGCATCGTTTGCTTATAACTGTGGATTGCGGAGTAACTTCTGTGGAGGAGATCAAGCACGCTAAAAAGCTTGGTTTTAAAGTAGTAGTAACTGATCATCATGAAGTGAAAGAAAGTCTGCCCCCAGCGGAGGCCATTGTAAATCCAAAAAGGCCAGACGACGAATATCCATTCAAAGGGCTGGCCGGAGTAGGGGTAGCTTTTAAAGTGCTTTCTGCTTTGAACGAGACTCTGGGGTTCCCACTTGACCCACAAGATTATCTCGATATAGTAGCCTTAGGAACCATTGCAGACATCGTACCCCTGAAGGACGAAAACAGATATATAGTAAGGGAAGGCACTCGAAAGATACAAAAGCGACCCCTTTTGGGCTTAAAAGCTCTTTTAAGCTATCTCAGGCTGAATGCTGAACACTTGACTGCACAGGACATTGCTTTCAAAATAGCACCTAAACTAAATGCAGCTGGTAGAATGGATTCTGCCATAGTAGCTCTTGAATTGCTGATCAGCAGGAATCATGAGGAAGCAATGAAAGCAGCCAGCAGACTCTTACAACACAATCAAAACCGTCAGACAATAGAAGCAAAGATCTTTGATCAAGCAATAAAGGAGATAGAAAAAAACAAAGCCTATAAAAACGATATGGTTCTCATTCTTTCAGGAGAAAATTGGCATTTAGGCGTTCTTGGCATAGTTGCTTCCAGACTTGTAGCGATGTACAACAAGCCTGTATTTCTCATTTCCACTTCCGGTGAAGTTGGGAAAGGATCTGCCAGAAGCCCTTCAGGAATAAGTATTATATCGCTTTTAAACAACATCAATTCATTGCTGAAAGAGTATGGTGGGCACGAGATGGCAGCTGGATTGACAATCGAAAGGAAGAACATCCCACTCATGAGAAAGCTCATCAATGAAGCATATGTAAAATTATATGGGAAAGACCTCCCTGTGTATGTCGTAGAAGTGGATGCCGAACTTTCGCTTGATGAATTTGATAGCGAAAAATTGGGAAAAATTGAATTATTAAGACCTTTTGGACATTCCAATCCCGAGCCGAGGTTCTTGATAAAAAATTTGAACATTGAAAAAGCCAAGACCTTTGGAAATTCAGGTGACCACGTAAAACTAATATTGCGATCAGGCGACAGAAAAGTGCTTGCCATTGGATTTGGCATGAACCACCTTTTTGATGAATTCAAATACGTTAAGCCCAGTTTGCTTAAAATGGACGTTGTGGCAAGTATAAAGACGGATAATGGATACGGATTGGAGGGAATGAAGCTTTCCATTAACGACGCAAGGCTTTATATTGATCCCGTTTTCGAGGAAGAGGTAAAAGATAAGAACTTCGTCTTTGAATTCATAAGGGATTGGAAGAACCAGAAGCCTGATATGAGTAATTTTCAGACAGATGTGAGCTCATTGGTAAACGATCTCGAAAAACATCTTTCACACAAAGCGCCAGAATTCTTACAAATGACAGCAAAAAAAATCTGGGGAGCATTTGGAAGTATCAGGCTGAAGCACCCTCTTCTGGCCTGGAGGCTTCTTAGCAACTATCAT
>NZ_CEYIHJ010000003.1:31067-33264 GCF_982836095.1 Kosmotoga sp. | reverse complement strand
CATAGGTAGTAAAACCCGGTAAAGGTTGAAACGCTGCGGTTGAAGCCACATTTATTATTCCTGCATTTTTTTTGCCAAGCATTGTTTTTGCGTATTTTTTTGTGAGAAAATAGAGTGCTTTTATATTGAGATCAATCATCTTTAACTCACGTTCCAGTTCTATATCAATAAACTTATCTACTATACCAAAACCCGCGTTATTAACCAATAGATCAATGTCAGAGTAATTTTCAACAAGCTTTTGCAGGCTAGCATGTTCTGTAAGATCTGCCTGAAAAACCTCTACATTTACTTTGTACTGCTTAAGAATATCTTTTGCAATCTTGTCGAGACGTTCTTTGCGCCTCGCAACAATAACGAGATCATAACCTTTCCGGGCTAGTTCATAAGAGAACAGCTTTCCAAATCCAGATGATGCTCCTGTGACTAGTGCTTTCAAAATACCACCTCTTTCATAGGTATATTGTACGCGTAATTGGGACAATGGTTGTTACAAAAACAAGGCCCTGTTGAGCTCTGCCGGGCCTTGCTGGGTTGATAATTCATACAGGATTAATATTCCAACCTATTTAGCTCTTCTTTCACAAATTCCAGGAGTTCAGCTATATACTCTTCGCTGAAATCAAAACTGATTCCCGCGGTTTTATACAATTCATCAAGAGGTTTTGAGTGCCCAAGGCTAAGAAAGTTTTTATACTGTTCAATTGCTTTTTGGGCATTGAGTCTGTAATTTCTATAAATGGCTAATGCACCCAATTGCGCGATACCGTATTCGATGTAATAAAAGGGCGATGTCATAATATGGGGTTGTAACAACCATCTTATACGTTTTTCTCTTTCGAGACCTGTCCAATCAACGCCGGTATTGAATCTATCAAGAAGCGAGGCGAAATAAGAATCACGTTCTTCAGAGGTGTGCTCGGGGTTTGTATAAATCCACTGCTGGAAAGCGTCAACAATCATACACCACGGAAGAAAAGATATGGTTCCAACAAGTTCTTTGCGTTTTGCAAGTTTAAGGTCTTCATTGTCAGGATAGTATTCATTCAAATAGTCAAGCGTTAACAATTCCATGGACATAGAAGCAAGTTCTGCTGCTTCGTGTGGGGTATGTTTGTAAAGAATTATACGTTCATTTACTGTTGCGAAGGAGTGCATCGCATGGCCAGATTCGTGAAGTATGGTTCTCACGTTTTCAGGAACACCTGTGGCGTTCATAAAAATAAAAGGCGCACCTGTTTCATCAAGAGGATAATTGTAACCCCCTGGAGCTTTTCCTTTTCTGTTCTCCAGATCCAAAAGACCGCTGTTTTTCATTTTTTTGAGATTTGCGCCAAATTCAGGCTCTACTTTGGACAGTATCTTAATTGCTTTATCAACAAATTCATTTACATTTTCAAAGGGTTTTAAAGTCCTGCCTGATGGTTCCACGACAGTATCCCAGGGGCGGAGTGAATTTACGTTGAGCTTTTTCTGTTTTTCCCTGTTGAGTTCTCTAACAAAGGGAACCACCACATTTTCAACCGACTTATGAAATCTGAAAATATCTTCAACAGAATATGCGAATCTTTGTTTTTTTGCATGTATATAGTCACGATAATTATCGAAACCGGCATTTGTTGCCTGAGGTATTCTTATTTCCTTGAGTTCATCAAAAAGTGTTTCCAACGAATCTCTTACTGAAGAAAGTTTGTCCATCATCAATTTCCAGGTTTCTTCTCTTATACTTCGGTCCGGCTCGTACTGAAATTTTGAAAGTTGCTTGAGTGTGTACTCTTTACCTTTATAATTAACCGTCAACGAACCAATAATAGAACCATATTTGGAAGATAGTTCCTTTTCCTTTATTTCAAGAGGGAGATTTTCCTCTCTAAAGAGTTCAATGCGATTTGCCACAAGCTTATCCAGATGAGAGTATCTGCTTTTGTCCAGTTTTTCTCTGTAAGGAGAAACATAGTATTTTTTCATTAACTTGATACGATATGGCTCAGCTTTTGAGAAAATATTTGCATAGAAGTTTGAATATTCTTTTCGCAGTTTTTCATCGTCAGCTTTGCAGGTCATTTTGATATAGCGCCATGCCAGCTGCTCCTGCAATATCATGTAAAGTTCGCTAAATCTTTCAAGAAAAGTCTCAAGGTCTTTAGCGGAATCAATCCTGAAGCTCATGAGTTTTTTGAGTTCCTGTTCAACATTG
>NZ_CEYIHJ010000003.1:27034-31057 GCF_982836095.1 Kosmotoga sp. | reverse complement strand
TTGTCCCATACAGAAAAATCTAATTTTTCTGGAAAGAATTTCCTGGGCTGCTTTTTTATGAGTTCTTCTGGCATTTTCTCACCTCCATGATTATTATACAACTTAGTTAGCATGTCGAACAAACAACCATGTTTTTGCCAGATACGGCTGTGATGAGTTTGTGATTGCACTACCTGAAACCAATGGAAAAGGTGCACAAACCTTCATCAAAAGAATAAAGTATGCAATTGAAAACCCTATTATTGACGACGTTAAAATGATTCTCAAGTTGAGCATTGGACAGGCAATTTATCCGCGAGATGGTGATGATATTGATGAACTTATAAAAATCTCTGATAGCAGGATGTACATGAAAAAGCAAAACAATCCAAAGTATCCATGATTTTCTAAAGTCGCTGTGATTGCTTTGTTGCAGCTGTATATTCAAGCAGTATTCTGATATAAAAAACCTCCCGGATGGGAGGCTTTTATTTTAGCTCAGTGGATCAATTGTATTCACATGAAAAAGGGCTTACTTGGGAATAGTGACCCAAAAACCAGCGAGACAACGGACATGAGTTTTATCAATATATCCATAGAAGGTCCCACTGTATCTTTCAGAGGATCTCCTACGGTGTCGCCTACAACGGCAGCTGCATGAACATCTGTCCCTTTACCACCATAATTTCCTTCTTCGATAAATTTCTTTGCGTTGTCCCACGCACCACCGGAATTTGCGGTAAATAGAGCAATCATAATAGCACTACCCAGACCTCCAAGAAGCAAGCCAGCCACAGCTGCTTTTCCAAAGAGGAAGCCCACGATAAATGGCGTGAGAATTGCTATAAGTCCCGGAGCGAGCATTCTGCTAACAGCTCCTTTGGTTGTTATTTCAATACAGCGTTTATAGTCAGGTGTTTCCTCACCAGTCAAAATTCCTTTGTGTTCTCTGAACTGTCTCCTGATTTCCGTTATCATCAAATCCGCAGAATCAGCAACCCCTTTTATGAGCAATGAAGTGAAGAAGAAGGGAAGCATAGCGCCAATAATTACGCCCACAATCGTATATGGTTCAACGAGGTTAATAACCGGGTTATTCACTATCTCTTCCGCGGAATGAGCGGCACTCCAGATATACGAGACAATAAGTGCAAGTGCAGCAAAAGCTGCAGAACCAATGGCAAAGCCCTTTCCAATCGCAGCGGTTGTGTTACCAACGGAGTCTAGCTTGTCAGTTATCGTTCTTACCTTCGGATCAAGCTCAGCCATCTGTGCTATACCACCAGCGTTATCTGCAACAGGGCCATAGCTATCCACGCTTACTATATATCCAACGAAAGATAACATTCCAAGAGCCGCTACTGCTATACCATAAACGCCCGCAGACCAGTAAGCACCGAGTATCGCCATAGCCAGAGTGATAACAGGCCATAATGTGCTTCCCATACCTAATGCAAGACCGGAAGTAATATTAATAGCTACACCAGCTTGTGTTTTTTGAGCGAGTTTTCTTGTTGGCGAGTAATCGGTAGAGGTAAAGTATTCACTTAACTTGCTTATTATCAATCCAGCTATCAGTCCGCTTGCTATTGCCAGGAATATTCTCCATCGCGAAACAAAATCGGGATTAACAATGAATTCATCCTTGAATTTGTAGTCGGGTGCATACAAACCTATCACAAGAGCTGTGGAGGCGAGAACTAAAATACCAGTGAATACGTTCCCAAAACCCAATGCTTTCCTCGCATCTTTTGCCCTTAAAGTGGCTACGACTATTACACCGATTAATGACGCGATCACGCCCGCTCCAGCTATCAGGACAGGCAAAAGAATAAGTCTATAATAATGATCAGAGCTCATTCCCCACTGAACGACACCGTCAACTACTTTTTTGTCTGCGAGTTTCATGAATATGGCGAGAACTATGGCAGATACAATAGAAGCAACATAAGATTCGAGAATATCTGCGCCTAATCCGGCAACATCGCCAACGTTGTCGCCGACATTGTCTGCAATAGTAGCCGGATTCCTCGGATCGTCTTCAGGTATGTGAGCTTCGATTTTGCCAACAAGATCAGCACTCATATCAGCGGCCTTTGTGTACATGCCGCCTCCGACCCTGTCAAAAAGGGCAATCAAACTTGCACCCAGCGAATAAGAACTAATTATCATAACTGAATCAAGAAATGATATTTTCCCGAAAGCTCTTGAAACCTCCGTAAGACTCTCATAAACAAAAGAATCTTTGAAAACTATCATTATAACTGCAAGTCCAGTTAATGAAAAGCCTGCTACGGAAAGCCCCATTACTGATCCACCTGAGAAAGCAACCTTAAAGGCTTGAGGCAGGCCACTTTTAGCACCTTCGGCAACTCTTGCATTAGCCCTAGTTGCAGCGTACATTCCTATTACACCCGCAAGCTCTGAAATCAAAGCCCCAAAAAGAAGGGCAATGGGGTATTTGTATGATTGAAATATGATCCCCAGAGCAGCTGCGATGAGAATAGCCACGGTGAAAATCTTCCTAGCTTCCGCACCAATAAAGGTAGAGGCGCCTTCCTGCACATAACCGGAAAGTTTTTGCATTGTTTCACTCCCCGGTGAAAATCTAAGTGTTCTTCTGAGCATAATGAATGCAAAAATCGTTGAAATCAAGCCAGCAGATAGTGGTAGATACAATGCTTCCATTTCTTTCCCCCCTAGCTTAGAGTATTTATGAGATTTATAGATCCCATCCTATGTCCCAGAACTCCACCGTATCTTCAGGTATTTTTGCTATGAAGTCATAACCAGATCTGAAAACATATCTGTTTCCCATCATAGGCCTGCTTCTTCCACCTTTTTGCCTGATTATGTACAAATAATCTCTTGCCCTGGTTACTGCGACGTAAAATATGCGTTCCTCTTCATCTATGTTGCCTTCATTGAGAGCAAAATAACTCGGAAAATCCCCGGGATTAACAGCAATGATAAATACCACATCCCACTCCAATCCCTTTGCCTGATGTACGGTGCTCAAAACAACCTTTGATTCTCTTTCGATTCGTTCCCTTTCAATATCAACCTTTTCACTAACAGCAAGATCTTCAAGGAGTTCGGAAATACCTGAATATCGTTCAGAAATTTCCATTAACCTTTCGATGTCCAGTTTTCGTTCCCGGGCATCGGGATACTTTTCATCAAGGTAATTGCTATAGAAAGTGTGAAATATTGTTTGTATAGCATTTACAGGCTGTTTGTCTTCATTCATAGCCTCAAAAATCTTTATTAGCTTTCCAAGCTTAATTCTACTACCGTCAAATTTCCTCAACGTTTCCAATATTTTATCCTCGTTTCCCAAGCTTAGCCGAATAGTTTCAATTATTCTTAGTGATGTCGTACTTCCGACTCCCGGGAAGAGTCGTAAGATTCTTCCCCAGGAAAGCTGATCGGCGGGATTAACAAGTACCTTTAGAAAAGCAATTATATCTTTCACATGAGCGGTTTCAACAAATTTGGGTCCTGAAAACAATATATAATCTATTTTTCTCCTATCTAACTCCATCTGCAATTCAAGAGAATGATAATGTGATCTATACAACACGGCGATTTTCTCAGGCAATATTCCATCGTTTATGTGTTCTTCAATTTTTTGTGCTATGAAATTCGCTTCCTCCATATTATCCCAGGTTTCTGCCACTACTGGCAATGGTCCCGACTCTCTTACTGCTTTAAGACTCTTTTCAACTGCGTTGGAAGGAATGATATTGTTTATCAGCTTAACGATTTCAGGAGTAGAACGGTAATTTGTCTGTATCTTGAAAATCTTTGTATTTCCGCTATTTAAAAAATCAAATACGTTTTCAAAACGCGCTCCCCGAAAAGAATAGATCGATTGAGCATCATCGCCAACAACCACAAGATTGCCATGAACGTGTGATAAAAGCTCTACAAGCTTGTATTGAAGAATGTTAGTGTCTTGAAATTCATCCACAAGAATCCAACGGAATCTCGTCGATTCAATTTCCAAGGCTTCAAGATTGGTTTCGAATAGTTGAAGAGCTT
>NZ_CEYIHJ010000003.1:19534-27024 GCF_982836095.1 Kosmotoga sp. | reverse complement strand
TTTTGGAAAATCCATGACAAGCAACAGGAAAAACCTTCAAGCTTTTGCTTTGGGAACAAGAATCTTTTTAACAGGTGGTAACACAGGTGGAATGCCTGAGCAAATAGTTGAAGAGCTTTTACCAACAAATCGTCATAATCCAAAGAATTGTTTTCGATTTTCAAAATGCTGTATCGTTTCCAGATTTCTTCAATATGTTCTTCAACCCCGAGAAATTTTTTGCTTTGGTGAACAATAGCCTCCCTTAGTGAAAGACCACAATTGATTGCATAAGAGTAAATAGATTGTAGTACACCAGCACCCGGGAGAATAGAAGCGCCTTTTTTACTAAGTTCTTCGAGAAGCTGTGAACGGCAGTGTTTAATGAGATCTTTTGCGTCTTCTCTATCGAGTATTGTGAAGTTCGCATTAATATCAATGCGGTGGGAGTATTTTCTCAAGAAGTAATTGCAAATGTGATGGAAAGTCCCGGCAAGCATGCCTCTCAAATCTGAGCCGCTCGCTCGTCGAGCTCTTTCAATCATTTCTCGTGAAGCAGCACGGGTGAAAGTAACAAGCAAAATATTTTCGGGTTTTACACCGGAAGCCACCAGATGTGCAATCTTGTAGGTGATGACTCTTGTTTTTCCAGAACCTGGCCCTGCAACAATCAGTGTCCTTCCAGAAGAATTGAGGACTGCATCTAGTTGTTCATCATCTAACGCATTGTTAATAAACTCTGGAACTGGATTCGGTTTAAGATGATACTTCTTGGCTTTTTCCTTCATGTTCAAATTCTATCACAACTTTCTAATAATGAAAGCGTGAAAATCATTCGCAAAGTGTTTTCATTTCACGAAATGTGAAAAAGCATGGAGAAAGCCAATTGATGATAAAATCCTTATAGGGAGGGATATAATGAAAACAATAAAGCTTTCGGATATATACAAATACGTTAGTGTTGGCGACCTTCACTTTCTTCCACATGATAACACCTTTCTTTTTGTAAGAAAAACCATGGATGCAAAGAACAACAGATACAAGAGCAATATCTGGATTCAAGGTTATAACGGTAGAAATCTTAGGCAGCTGACTTTTGGGGATAGCGATTTTTCACCAACAGTCAGCCCTGATGGGAAAAAACTGTTTTTTTTGTCTAAAAGGGAGAAATCTAAAGGAATCGGCTTGTATTTGATGCCTTTTGCTGGTGGCGAAGCTATGAAAATACGAGAATTTTCGGAAAACATCACAAATCTCAGATGGGCCGGAAAAAACAGGCTTTCTTTCGTTTCGTATCCGGGCTGTCTGCAAAAAAAGAAGAAAGAAGATGATGATAAAAGGGTTTATGAGATAGAAAGCATACCTTTCTTATTCAACGGCAAAGGCATTACAGAAGGAAAAAAGAGGAAGGCATTTGTTTTTGACACCAAAAGGGGAAAAGTTACTCAACTTGCAGAAGACCCTTCTGTTGATGTTGTTGATGTGATATTTTCTCCCGATGGAACCTCTTATGTAACTATCGCAAAGGATAACCCTGAGGCTAACCCAATAATGTCAACGCTTTACCATGTTTCAGAAGGGAAAAAAACAAGATTATCACCTGAGGGAATAAGTATTGCCGCAGCAAGGTGGAAGAACAACAGTGAACTCTTTGTCATTGCCATAGATTCCACTAAAGCCTTTTCTGCTAATCCCTTTATAGCACTTGCGACATTGAATGGAATTTTCATCAACTTAACTAAGGATTATGATATCCCAATGTTCAACGCGCTCAACAGCGATGTTAGAGGAGTGGGAGGGCGTCAATTCAAAGTTGTCAACGATTCTTTTTATTTTCTCGCTACCGAAAGATTTAAAGTCTTGCTGAAAAAAATCGAATCTGATGGACGAATCGACACCGTCTTGGATATAAATGGCAGTATTGATACCTTTGATGTTTCGGAGAAAGGGGATCTGATTTTTACTGCCTCCACCCCCTCAAGACCACTTGAAATTTTTAAATACTCAAATGGAAAAAGTAGAAAACTCACCTCTTTCAATAGCTGGATCAACAATTGCATAATTTCTTCCCCGGAGATGTTTCGGGTTACTGCTTCCGATGGAAAAGACATAGATGCCTGGATTTTAAAGCCGCCAGATTTTAGAGCTGATAAGAAATATCCAGTAATTCTTGAAATCCACGGTGGTCCAAAAACCGCATATGGAAACGCCTATCTTCATGAATTTCAAATGCTCGCCGCTGAAGGATTTGTAGTCATTTATTGTAACCCTCGAGGAAGTCATGGTTATAACAGTGAGTTTGCTGATATTCGTGGGCATTATGGTGAGAGAGATTTTTTGGATATCATGGAAGTAATAGAATTTGCTGTAAATGAATTTACCTTTATTGATTCAGAGCGCCTTGGAGTTACAGGTGGTTCATACGGTGGATTTATGACAAATTGGATTGTTGGTCACACGGATATTTTTAAAGCAGCTGTTTCTCAACGTTCCATATCTAACTTCGTTTCATTTTATGGTACAACTGACATCGGGTACTTTTTCGCTGAGGATCAGATAGGTTTGTCTAAGCCCTTTTGGGAGGAACCAGAAACCTATATGCGGCAATCTCCTCTAACGTATGTATCGAATGTTGAAACTCCATTGCTTTTAATTCATTCTCTTGATGATTATCGGTGCTCTGTTCCTGAAGCAATGCAGTTCTTTACAGCGTTAAGGCGCTTGGGAAAAACCGCTAAGTTGATTCTTTTCCCCAAGGAAAACCACGAACTATCGCGTAGCGGGCTTCCATCACACAGGGAAAAAAGGCTAAAAGCGTTGTTGAACTGGTTTAAGCTGTATCTGAGAGGGGTGAAAGAGAGTGATTGTGAGACAAGCGAAACCTGAAGATAACGAGAAACTCCTTGAAATTGAAAGGACCTCCTCACAAGAAGGGAGCATATGGTTTGCTTCTGATAGAAAGGACTTTTTTGTGAAAATGAACCATTTTGATGATGGATTTATGCTGGTTGCTGAAGACGAAAAAAACGGTGACATTATTGGTTGTGTGGGTGCAGGATATGCTGATTACTGGCTTGAGGGGAGGAAACAACGCGGCGTCTATATGTTTGGGCTGAGAACAAATCCCAAATATCGTATGCGTCTAGCACGATGGTTGAAAGCAGTGATTCAGAAAATGGGCGACATTCTCGAAAATTCTGATGTTGAATTCGGTTTTGGATCAGTAAAAGTGGACAATATAAACTCAGTTAAGATTTTAAAACATATGAAGTTCGAACCCACAAGAGTATTGAATATTTATGCTGTACCGGTTATGAGAAAAGGAAAAGTAAATGGAATTAGCATAGATGAGGAACCTGATCCGCAAGCTCTTCAGAGTTATTATAACGAAAAAATTGACGACCACGATCTTGTACCACTTGATCTCGGGCAAAATTTTTTTCCAAAACTCATTGCTGAAAAGAAGATAAAACTCATAAAGCACAATACAGCTACGGCAATTGTTTGGGATACTTTGGGCGAGTTTGATGTCAAAATCACAAAGCTCCCAATCGCTCTCAAGCTCTTTAGGGATTTTGCGGCATTCATTACTTTTTTGTTCCCCTTCATAAGAATTCCAAGACTTAACGATCCTATTCATTCATGGAATGTGATTTTTCTGGATTATAAGGACCGAAAAGATGGTAAGAGATTGGTAAAAGCTATTCATAATTTAGCGTGGAAAAATAATATAACACTGTTGAATTTTGGTGAGGATAGCGAATTGGCAAAGGTAAAGAATATACTGGGTATTTTGAAATTCACAGTACCTTTCAGATTCGCTCTTATTGACAGAGCAAGAAACAAAAAAATATTGAGACCCGTGATCTGGCCACCACGCATCTAAGGACGCCGTAGGCGTCTTTTTTGTAATATTAATGCGTGGAAGTGTGTTAAAAAAGGTGGTAGCATTTATCGGGAGGGATTTTGGTGAATCTTCTTGTTGATGTTGGGAATACAAATACGGTTTTTGGCCTGTGGGCTACAGATATGTTGAAGTCAAAATGGCGAGTTTCAACCAAAAGGTTGGGGACAGAAGACGAGATATATATGATGGTTAAGGAATTTCTGAATAGAAATGATTGCACTGTGGAAGAACTGGAAGATCTGTGTGTAGCCTCAGTTGTACCTGCGGTGAATAATTCCTTTAGATATTTCGCTGAGAAGTACATAAACAAAGATGCGCTCTTTGTCACAGCCCGGGAAGATATTGGCGTGAAATGGGATGTGGACTTTCCGCCTGAAATAGGTTCGGATAGGGTTGCCAACATCCTTGGCGCAAAAAGCTTTTATGGGGAAAACGCAATCGTTATCGATGTTGGAACCGCAATAACTGTTGATGTATTAAAAGATGGTGCTTTTCTAGGTGGAGCAATCATTCCCGGTCCACATGTTTCCATGAAAGCGCTCTTTTCTGGCACCGCAAAACTTCCCCAGGTCGAACTTCATTTTGTAAAAAAACCGATCGGCAGAAATACTGCTGATAACATCAGGATAGGGATAATTAATACTACCTTTTTTGGATTGAAAAGCATAGTTATGCAGATTGTAGAAAAGTATCCTGCGAAACCGGTTATCATTGCAACGGGCGGATATGCAAAGCTCTTTGATATAAGCAAGGATTTCTTTGATTTTATCGATACAGAACTCACCCTTAAAGGCATAAGGGAATATTGTAAGCTGGTGAGAAAGCTTGAAGAAAATACTGCTCATTAATCCCTGGATTGAAGATGTAGCCGCTTATGATTTTTGGCTGAAGCCTCTGGGCTTGCTGTATATATCTTCAATATTAAAAGATGCCGGGATTGAAACGGCACTCATAGATTTGCTTGACCGTTATGATCCGGAGCTGGAAGCTTTCATGGGAAAAGAAGCGGAAGATAAATATTATGGAACTGGGAAATTCTATAACGAAGCAATAGAAAAGCCACGTTGTTTAGAGCATATTCCTCGAAAATTCAAGCGCTATGGCTTTCCTGAAGAGCTCTTTCGACGAAAACTGCGAAGATATCGAGGAGTCGATGCCGTATTTATAACATCTATGATGACTTATTGGCATTATGGAGTAAGTGATACGATTAGGGTGATAAAAGAGGAGCTACCCGATAAGCCCGTTGTGCTTGGCGGCGTTTATGCGTCGATCTTACCAGATCATGCGATTGCCTTTTCTGGTGCTGATTTTGTTGCCCCGGGCACAGGCATTTCTCCTGTGAACAGCGCTCTTGAATTTCTCGGTATTAAAGCGTCGTTAAAAGAGAATTTCCTGGAGGAGCTTGACCCGGATTATTCCCATTATGACAAGCTGAGTTATGCTGTTTTGATTACAAGCACGGGATGTCCTTTTCATTGTAATTACTGTATGAGTTGGAAATTGTGGAAATCCTTTTCCCGTAGAAGCCCTAAAAAAGTTGCAGCCTTCATTGAAAACCTCTACTATAAAAGAGGAGTCAAAGATATAGTATTCTTCGATGATGCTATATTGGTTGGCTCAGATTTCAAAGAACTACTGAAACTCCTTGAAGCTAAAGAGCTTAAGATTAGATATCATTTGCCTAATGGGCTACACGCCAGGCTTATAGATACTGAAACTGCCCAGCTAATGAAAAAAGTGAATTTCAAAACCATAAAGCTTGGCTATGAAACTTCTAATGCGGCTCTTCAGGAAAAAACCGGGGGGAAAGTATTCGATTCCGACCTTGTAAGAGCGGTTTCATTTTTGAAAAGCGCAGGCTTTTCAGGAAACGAGATTAGCGCTTATATCATTGCAAATCTTCCTGGACAAAGTGTTGAAGACGTTGAAAGGGCAATTGATAAATGTGATGAATTGGGTATTTTACCCGTTATAAATGAATTCACACCGATTCCTGGCACTCCACAATGGGTTGAGCTCGTCTCGAAAAAGAAATTACCAGAGGATATTGATCCTCTTTTATTGGATAATTCCCTGTTGCCTCATTGGTGGGACAAAGGAATAACTGAGACTTCCTTGAGATTATTAAAAGAAAAAGCCTGGAAGGTGAGAAAGAGGATCGAAAATGAAAACTGTTTATCTCGCTTTTGGTAGTAATCTCGGTGACAGAACTGAGAACATTATGTTTGCTGTGTGTTCTCTTAAAGAAAAAGAGATAGAGTTGCTCGATATTTCTAACCTCTACGAATCAGAACCTTATGGGGTAGTTGATCAACCCGCTTTTTTGAATTGTGTTGGGAAATTTCGTTATTACGGGACTCCTGAAAGCCTTCTGGATATAACCATGGAAGTAGAAAAAAAACTCTACAGGAAGCGAGAAAGACGCTGGGGACCCAGAACTATAGACATTGACATCCTGCTTTTTGGTACAACTGGATATAAATCGGATCGTTTGACTATACCGCATTATGACATGAAAAATAGATCTTTTGTTTTGATTCCATTGCTGGAAATTGCTCCGAATATTTTGGAACCGGGTACAGGGATTCCTTATAGAGAATATCTTAAAGACATGTCAGGAAATGACCTAAAATTGGCAAAATCATCTGAAGCTTTCTTGAAGGAATTGAAGATCACATGTACCGTATCTCCTTTGAAAGGAGGCTACTATGGATAAAATTAAATGGCTAATTATACTCTTTCTCCTTTTTCTTTTGACCTCATGCAGCACCACCAAGCGCGAGTTATCACCTGGAAATTTCGCTGGTTTTAATCCCAGTGGCTATATGGTTGTATCTACACGCGTGGAGCTCGGTGGAGAGCTGGATGGATTATATGTAGAAAACGGTGTCACGCTCACCATCAGGCTTGCAAAAGGCACTGAATCTTTGGAAATCTATGTCGTCAAATTTGATAAAGCCCTAAAGGCCTCTTCTTTTTGGTATAAATGGGGAAAACTGAATTTTAACGAATTGAAAGTAGTTCTAAGTGCGATTCCCGGTGTATATGGTGAGCTCAGTGGAAATGCCAATTCTGGTTATATAGAGTCATGGTTGTCAGGAAAATGGATTTACATTTTTAGAGGGGAAAAAACCGCTGTAAAAGAGACAGTAAAGGCGTTCAAAGAATACATGAAGGAGTTGAAAAAATCTGTTGAATCATGAAAAGCCATATAGGGATCTAAAGACCTATCTCAAAGAACGCTATGGAGAACCAGTTTATAGATTGCCAATAGATGCGGGCTTTACTTGCCCCAACAGAGATGGTACATTGTCTACGGGTGGCTGTATCTACTGTGATGCAACAGGAAGTGGTTTTTCGGTAAACAAAAAACTCAGTATTCAAGAACAAATGAAAGAGCGAATGGAAAAGCTTAGGAATAGAGGTATAGGTAAATTCATGGCTTACTTTCAAGCAAATTCAAATACATATGCACCTATACCAAAATTAAGGGAACTCTATTCAAGTGCATTACTTGAGGATGTAATTATCCTTGATATATCCACAAGACCAGATCTCGTACCGAACGAGGTGCTTGAGCTTCTCGCCGATTATCGAAAGA
>NZ_CEYIHJ010000003.1:12346-19524 GCF_982836095.1 Kosmotoga sp. | reverse complement strand
ATTAAATTGCCCAAAAGCAGTTAGAGCGTTGATGTATTTCTGGAATTAGGTCTTCAAACCGTGAATTACCATACACTTCGTAAATTAAATCGCCAACACACCCTGGCCGAATTTGTCGATGCCGTCATAAGAGCTAAGAAATATGGCTTGGAAGTTATTGCCCACGTTATACTAAACCTGCCGTGGGATAACCTCGAGGATGTGGTAGAGACGGCAAAAATAATATCCGTGCTGCAAGTCGATGGAGTTAAGCTTCATTCGCTTTATGTCGTAAAGGATACCCCCCTTGAAATATTGTATCGCAAGGGTAAAATCAAAATTGGGTCTCTAAACGAATTTATCAACAGAGCAATAACCTTTCTGGAATATCTCGATCCAAAAATTGTCATCCATAGATTGGCAGCAGATCCACCACACGTAGGGACAGTTTTTGGTAACTGGGGCTTGCCAAAGATTGAAATATTGAACAGAATCGAAAAGGAAATGATATTAAGGGGAAGTTATCAAGGAAAGAAATACGCATATCTGAATCGATAGTTTTTAAACTGGAAAGTGGGACGGGTGGTCGCGGTATATGCCGAGGAAAGTCCGGACTCCATGGGCAAGGATGCTGGGTAATACCCAGGGGGAGTGATCCCCGGTAAGGGCCATAGAGAAGAAGACCGCTGTAAAGCAAGGGTGGAACGGCGAGGTAAGAGCTCACCAGGTCCGGGGTAACCCGGATGCTTGGCAACCCCCATCCGGAGCAAGTCCAAGCAGGGAGGGTTTGAGGGTGCCCACCGAATTCCCTCCCGGGTAGGACGCTTGAGGAATGCGGAAACGCATCTCCCAGATAGATGACCACCTAAGACAGAATCCGGCTTACAGTCCCACTTTCCAGTTTATCTTTTTTATTGGGAGTGAAAGCGTGAAATATTTACCCATGACCAGACGCGAATTGAAGAAGCTAAAGTGGAAAGAAGTCGATATAATTCTGGTTACAGGGGATGCCTATGTGGATCATCCTTCTTTTGGGGTAGCTGTTATTGGAAGGGTACTGCTGGCTGAAGGTTTCAGAGTGGGAGTGATTTCTCAGCCAGATTGGCATACTCTGAAAGATATCACTGCCCTTGGAAAGCCCAGGCTGTTTTTTGGAGTTACCGCCGGGAATGTAGATTCCATGGTTGCAAACTACACCGCTTCAAAAAAGAGGAGGAGAAGAGATGACTACACTCCGGGCGGACTGGGGGGGAAAAGGCCGGATAGGGCAACCATAGTTTATTCAAATCTCATAAAGAGCGCTTATAAGGATGTTCCAATCGTGCTTGGGGGCATTGAAGCAAGCCTCAGGCGTTTTGCACATTACGATTGGTGGAGTAATAAGGTTCGGAAATCAGTGCTTATAGATGCTAAAGCTGATGTTATCGCCTACGGTATGGCAGAAAAGAGCATAGTCAAAATAGCCAAATCGATCGCGAAAAATGGTGAGATTGACAAAGACATTCCAGGTATCGTTTACTGGTGTACGAAAAAACCTCTTGCTGGTATAGAAATCCCTTCCTTTGAGGAGATATCTAAAAATAAACTCTCATATATAAAGGCATTTCGAATCTTCTATAATGAGACTGATCCAATCAGGGGAAACAAAATATATCAAAGGCAGGATTTACGCTATGTGGTTCAGAATCCACCAGAACTTATTTCAACCACGGAACTTGATCGAATATATTCTCTTCCATATTCCAGAGAAGTACATCCAGAGTGCCTAAATAAAGGAAGAGTGAAGGCGATCGAAACAGTGAAGTATTCTATTACAACCCACCGCGGATGTTATGGAGAATGCAATTTCTGCGCCATTACTCTTCACCAGGGTAGATACGTGGTAAGTAGAAGCCCTGATTCGATTTTGGATGAAGCGAAGCTCATTTCAAAGCGAAAAGATTTCAATGGCACTATCACAGACGTTGGAGGACCAACGGCAAATATGTATGGTTTTGAATGTATGGTCAAGTTCAACAAAGGAGCTTGTTTAGAAAAACGATGCCTTTTTCCAAAAATTTGCCCTTCTCTTAGAATTGATCACACTCCTTACATTGAACTGCTGAGAAAAATAAGGAGCTTAGATGGAGTAAAACACGTATTCATTTCTTCAGGCATCAGGTATGACCTCATACTGATGGACAGGAAAAGTGGAGTGAAATTTTTAAATGAGCTCATTGAACATCACATTTCCGGACAACTTAAAATCGCACCAGAACACATTTCTGAAGATGTGCTGAAATTAATGGGAAAACCCGATAGAAAAGTTCTCGATAGATTTATCTCCCTCTTTGAATCAATGCGAAAGAATCGAAAGCTGTATCTTATAGGTTATTTCATAGCTGCACATCCAGGTTGTACACAGGATCACATGGAAGAGTTACGCAATTATGTGAAATCGAAGATGGGATATACTCCTCGTCAGGTCCAGATTTTCACACCCACGCCGTTGACCTTTTCTACCACCATGTACTATACAGAAATGAATCCTTTCACTGCAGAAAGTGTGTTTGTAGAAAAATCAGAAAAGAAAAGGACATTACAGAAAGAAATGCTTCTGCGGAGACCGCAGAAGCGAAAGATTTAACGATCGAAGAGATGGCATTTTACCATTCTTGTTTCGCTTAATTCAATCTCCGGTGGTTCTTCGACTTTGCATTTGTCCATAGCAAAAGGACATCTGGGGTGGAAAAAACAACCCGACGGCAAATCTACGGCATTCGGGACCTCGCCAGCAGGGATCATTTTTTTCTTTTTCGTTTCTGGATCCGGTTCGGGAACAGCGGAAATCAGGGCTTTGGTATAAGGATGAGCGGGATCTTTATAGATTTCCTCGAAGGATCCGGTTTCCACAATTGTTCCCAGATACATAACAGCTATGCGATCGCAGATATATTTCGTTGTTGCTAAATCATGAGTTATGAACAAATACGTAAGATTGAATTCTTCTTTTAGTTTCAGCATTAAATCCAATAACTGTGACCTCACAGAGACATCAAGCATGGCTACCGCTTCATCAGCTACCACGAATTTTGGTCTTGTAATAAGAGCTCTGGCAATTACAACTCTTTGACGTTGCCCACCTGAGAGCTCTCTTGGATATCGTTTGACGAAATCTGAAGCGGGTTCAAGATTTACTCTCGATAACATATCCAAAACCATGTCATGGCGTTCTTCCCGATTTCCAATACCGTGTATATCAAGAGGGTGCCTAACAGCATCCCCTACTTTCATATATGGGTTAAGTGCTGCCAGGGGATCCTGAAAGATGATTTGAATTTCTTTTCTCAACTTTCTAAGAGGTTCTTTTTTGAGAGCGGTTATATCCATCCCTCTGTAAACTATACTTCCAGCAGTGGGTTCAATTAACCTCAAAACAAGTCTTCCAGTGGTTGTTTTGCCACTTCCCGACTCTCCAACGAGGCCTAAAGTTTGCCTCTCTTCTATGTTGAAACTGATATTGTTTACAGCGTGAACGACCTTTTTTTCACCTGTCAGCATGGTTTTAACAAATGATTGCCTTATGGGGAAATGTTTTACTAGGTTTTTTACCTTCAGCATCATTTTCCTTCACCCTCTCCGTATAGCCAGCACTTCACCAATCTACCATCATCTGTGTAAAAATCAGGCGGAATTTTCTGCTTACAAATCTCTTTGGCTTTGCTGCACCTCTCTGCATAGCGACAACCTTGTGGGGGATTCATAAGGTTTGGGGGATACCCCGTAATGAATCTCAGCTCTTTATCATCGATATTTGTGTTAGGCACGGAGGCCAATAAGTCTTTGGTGTAGGGGTGAAGTGGATCTTTGTACAACTTGAATTTTGGGGCATATTCCACAAGATGCCCTCCATACATGACACCAATATCGTCCGCAGCTTCAGCAACAACACCGAGGTCATGGGTGATAAGAATCATCGCCATTTTGAATTTTTCCTGCAACCCCTTTAACAACTGTAAAATCTGTGCCTGAACGATAACGTCAAGACTGGTTGTGGGTTCATCGGCAATAACCAGTTTGGGATTCAAAACCAGCGAAAGGGCTATCATTACTCTTTGCCGCATTCCACCACTGAGCTGGAAAGGGTAGTCATTGAGCCTATTTGATGAAATTCCCACTTCTTTTAGAGCCTGTTCTGCCATAGCAATAGCATCTTCTTTTGAAGTCTTAGTATGCGTAAATATGGTTTCTAAAAAGTGGTCCCGCAACTTCATCACAGGATTCAAAGAAGTCATCGGATCCTGAAAGATCATAGAAATATCTTTTCCCCTTATGAATCTCAACTCTTTACTGGGCATTGAAATCAAGTCCGTTCCATTAAAAATGGCTTTCCCGGTGATTTTCGTTTCTCTAGGTAAAATGCCCAAAATCGCGCCACCAAGCGTTGATTTTCCACATCCAGATTCACCCACAAGGCCGAGAGTTTTCTTCTCTTCAACCGGAAGACTGACTTTATCAACAGCTAATACTCTTCCCTCACGTGTTTTATAACTCACCATCAAATTCTTTAACTCAAGCAGCATGTACCATCACCTCCTGGTTTCGCCAACATTGGGATTGAGGAACTCATTCAGACCCTCACTGAAAAGGCTGAAACCCAGAACAATGGTGATTATGGCAAGACCAGGGAAGAGGATCATCCACCAATAATTCAGAAGTAAGAACCTCTGTCCATTGGAAAGATCGTAACCCCAGTCAGGTGTAGGTGGAGAAATGCCAAGACCTAGAAAGCTTAACCCCGCTTCTGTCATAATTGCGTCTGCCAGGTTCATAGAGAGCACTACAATCACAGAAGGTAAAACGTTAGGAAGGATATATCTACCTAGTATGGAGAAATTCCTCGCTCCCATGGCTCTGGCTGCTTCGACAAAAAGCTGGTCTTTCAGAGAAGCCACTTGATTTCTTATCACTCTGAAATAAGTTGGGGCATATATGACAGCGATTGAAAGTGCAACATTTATCACACCGGGCCCCAAGACAGCGGCAATAGCTATGGCTAATATCAAACGAGGGAAAGAGTAAATTGCATCCATGAACATGCTGAGGATTCTGTCAAAAGCACCGCCTACATAGCCCGAGATCAGCCCCAATGGAATTCCAATGGCTGCTGCGACAGCAACAGCAAGGAAAGCAATTTTAAGTGCAATTTTTGCACCGTAAATGATTCTGCTTAGTACATCATAACCAAGGTTGGTTGTACCAAACCAATGTTCCTTTGATGGGGCTGAAAAGGCCTTGCCCGATCGTCTTACAGGATCATAAGGAGCCAAATATGGCGCGAAAATTGCCATGATCAAATACGTTAGAAGAATCGCAAAGCCCACAAAAGCCATAACGCCAGATTTGTCTCTGAAAAGCCTTCTTAAACCTTTTCCCAATCTATATGATAAACTCCATTCCTGCATGCAATCACCTCAATATCTGACCCTTGGGTCAACCAACGCGTTTATTATATCGACTATAATGCTAATTGCCACAACTATAATGGCATAAACCGCTATGGTACCCTGTATGGCAGGGAAATCTCTGTATCTTATCTTCTCAACCAGGTAAGAGCCTATTCCCGGCCAGGAAAATGTAGTTTCAGTTAGAACTGCACCGGCCATTAATGCAGCGAGTTGAAGGCCCATCACAGTCATAATGGGAACAAACGCGTTTTTCAAGGCATGGCGATAGATGACGCTATTTTCTTTGATACCTCTTGCCCTTGCGGCTTTCACGAAATCTTGTGAAAGCATTAACACCATATTGCCACGTACCATACGCAAAAAGACGCTGGATATTATAAGACCGAGAGCAAGACTTGGTAAAATTATGTGAAGACTTGCATCTTTTAGAGCGGGCATGTTCCAGGTGAAAAGAGAATCAAATAAATACATACCGGTGATTTTGTCTGGTCTAAGAAGCGGAGAAATTCTGCCGGCTATGGGGAGCCATTTCAATTTAACGCCAAAAAACCATTGGAAAAGCATACCCAACCAGAATACGGGAATTGAGTAGATAAAAATTGCATAAACTCTTCCGGTTATATCAAGTACTCCCCCATGCCTTTTTGTAGCTTCAGCACCCCAAAAAATACCAATAACAAGTGCAACGATGAAGCCAAAAATCGTCAGTTCGATGGTTGCAGGTAATTTGTCAGCAATTTCATCGGCTATTGGCCTTTTCGTTAAAGCCGACCGGCCAAGGTCACCCTTAATAATGTCGAGCAGGTAGTCGCCAAATTGATTAAGAAGCGGTTTGTCATATCCCAATTCATGCCTCTTAGCTTCAATTACAGACATGGGAGCTTTACCGCCGAGCATGGCAAGCACAGGATCCCCTGGAAGAATGCGCATCACAAGAAAAATCATAAAGAGAAGAATGAAGAACATGGGGACCGCCAGAAGAATTCTGGTGATTATATACCACTTTAACGACACGGAAGCACCCCCTGTTTATGTTTATAAACTGCCGGGTCTTTTGACCCGGCAGAACAGTTCGATTCTTATTCCTCGGTGTAGAGTAGATAGTACCTGAAGATTTGTGAAGGTTCCAAAACAACTCCTTTGACGTAAGGGTAAGTAACACAGTATTGCTTGCCCTGCCACAAAGGCACATAGGGTACGTCTATTGCGAGAACCTTTTGAACATCCTCATTAATCTCTGTTCTTATGTCTACATCAGATTCAGCTCTGGACTGTATCATCATGGTCTCTATGAGCGAATTTTCATAGAAAGCCCCCATGGATGCTGCACCAGATTTTGAAAGGAAGGGCCATAGATAGTCGTCAGGATCGAGGTAGTCAGGATACCAGCCGAGCAGGAAGGCACCCATGTAGCCGTTTATGAAATAATCGATGTATGTTGCCCATTCTGCGTACTTGATATCTACTTTGATCATGCCAGTTTCCTCGATAGCTTCTTTCAATACCTGAACAACGTCGGCTTCTGTTGACCCGTAATGGCTTGGTGTGTACCAGAGTTCTATTTCGAGAGGATTGTCTTCGGAATAACCTTCTTTTCTGAGCAATTCTTTTGCCTTTTCGAGATCTCTCTCAGGCATCACATCAAGGTGGCTCCACATGCCAATGGGAACCAGTGTGTAGAGAGGTTCTACTGTTCCCGCGAATACATCGTCCACAATATAGCTTCTATCAACGGCATAAGCAATGGCTTTT
>NZ_CEYIHJ010000003.1:0-12336 GCF_982836095.1 Kosmotoga sp. | reverse complement strand
GCTTTTCTGATATTGACGTTGTTATACGGCGGCATTTGCACATTGAAAACAAGTTCCCTTATAGCGGGGCTTTGGCCTTCATAAACAACGTATCTGGGATCGCTCTTGATTATGAGCAAATCACGGGGATCTAAAGTTCTGTAAGCTACATCGATTTCTCCGCTTTCAAGGGCGAGTCTCAATGTACTTGCATTCTGGTAGAACCTTATTACGATGGTATCCGTTTTTGGCTTGGGCCCAAAATAATCAGGGTTAGCCTTCAAGATCAGCTGAACGTCTCTCTCCCAGTCAGCGATATAATATGGTCCAGAAGCCACTGGAGCGTCGTAGAAGAAATCGTCTGCGGGTGCTACAGCCGGATCAACCGGATAAGCAACGGTATATCCAAGCACGGCTATGAAAGCGGAGAACGGATACTCCAATGTGACTTCAAAGGTGTAGTCGTCCACTACTTTCGTTTCTGCAACAATGTCAGATAGAAGGAAAGCTGGATCACCGTTTAATGCAATTACCCTATCAAAAGAAAACTTCATGGCATTGGCATCTACCGGGTGACCGTTCATAAATTTGGCATCTTTTCGTAGATGGAATGTGTAAACCAAACCGTCTTCCGAAATATCCCAGCTTTCCGCTAACCATGGGATTATCTCAGTTCCGCCTACTTCGTAGTCTACTAAACCTACCATGGTATTCTGGAGAATGTTACTTGAGAAATAGTCATAGCAGTCTGCGGGATCGAGAATTCTGATTTTGTCGGTTGTCCCAATGGTGATGTGGCCATTAGCAAAGACAAAAAGAGCAAGCGTTAAAATAAGAACAAGAAAAAGAGCTTTTTTCATGCTTTCACCCCCTAATAAAGATATTCCCTGATAAGAAAGTTTATCACAAAATATCTTTGTGATTCAAGTCAACAAATTGTTCATGGGTAGCTCAAGGAGAAAGAGTTACCCTTTTTATGCACTTTTGACTTTGATATCGTATCCATAAGAGATAGAATGGATATAAAAGAGTATCACAAATTAACAGATGGTTCGTATTCAAACCTGAATGCTATTTTGTTATCTGTTAAGTATCAAGTCCTTTGCTTTGCCGTGTTAAGGGAGGTGCTGTGATGTACAGGTTGAAAAGGGACAGTGTCATATACGAAATGTCTAAAAATAATGAACCTGTTTTGTACATAAATCCAGGCGATAAGATTATCGTTGAAACTGAAGATTGTTTCGGGCATAAAATCACCAGCGAAGATCAACGGCTTGGAGAAGATTTCGATTTTTCAAAAGTAAACCCGGCGACTGGACCTATTTATATTAGAAATGCAAAGCCTGGAGACAGTGTTGTAATAGAAATAAAGCGGATTGAGCTCGATACACATGGTGTTGTGGAACTATATCCGGGTTTTGGTTTGCTGGGCGATAACATCTATGAAAGCAGGACAAAGGTATTAAGAATCGAAAGCAATCATGCGATTTTTGACACAATGCAACTTGATCTTAAGCCCATGATTGGGGTAATAGGCGTTGCACCTCTTCAAGGGGCGGTTCCTTGTGGCATACCCGGAGCGCATGGGGGGAATCTCGATACGGTGGAAATCACTGTTGGCAGCGTTGTTAAACTGCCTGTTTTTGTTGATGGAGCATTATTGGCTCTTGGCGATGTTCATGCGCTCATGGGACAGGGCGAGGTATGTGGTACCGGGGTTGAAACCCGTGCGCTTATAGAAATTGAAGTGACACTGGATGCTAATTATCACATAAATGAACCTATCGTGGAAACAAGCGAAGCTATCTATTTCCTCTCAAGCAACGAGAATCTCGATCTGGCGATTAAAAATGCAACTAAATATGCGGTTAGCCATATATCTGAAAAAAGAAAGCTAAGCTTTGAAGAAGCATATATGCTATCAAGTATTGTTTGCGATTTGCAAATCAGCCAGGTAGTGAATCCCTTGAAAACTGTGAAAATGAAAGTGCCCAAATCGGTATTGTGATTTACCAGCTTCTCAAACCAAAAAGCCGCAATTTCTTTTTGAGGTAGCTTGTTGTCACTTGGTCAGGCACCCCAAAAAGGTTATCAAGATTATTGAGATCACCTTCGACTGCCAAAGCTTCCATACCCCCTACCAAAAACAATTGACTATTGTGTCCCCCTGAAGAAACCAGGTCAATGTCCGGGAATTTTATCTTTCCACCTTTTCCATCCTTTGGGAGTGCTTTTAGTCTGGCCGTAATGGTTTTTATGCCATGACTCGAGCTTCCGTTTCCTTGAGTGTAATTTATATAAACATCTCCGCTAAGGGTTGTTATAGATAATAGGTCATTAACTGCTCTTTTAGAGAGTACATCAGAAAGGTCAGAAAGAGAGCTTATTCCCTGGTTGGCTACACTGCTGTTTCCATTGCCATTGTTAAATGCTTCATAGTAATCTCTGTATATGAGGTTTGAATTAATATAAATGTTTCCCGTAGCTACTATATCGTACTTTCCTATTACGGCTAGAGCTTTATGTGGATCACTTGCTTTTGAGTTGTAATCGAATATGGCATCTCCTTCTATCAGAACATTCAGGTAATCAATGCCGTAATCATCAAGGTCAATACTAAAAGATTTCCCGCCAGAGGTGAACGTGACCTTTCTTTCATAATTTTCGGGCTTTTTTGCATCATAATTTGTGGCAAAAGTAACATAAACCGGTACATCTGAACTGGGGGGATTAACCACCAGGAGTGTATCCTCAGTCAGAGATGTGGGCAAAATATCATATGGATAGTCAATGGTAACAGAAGCAAGGGAGCTGATTTTTTCAATTGTCTCTGAAACTTCTTGAGAAAGGTAACTTTCCGCCGAAGTAGCTATTTGGGTGTAACTGTAATCAGAGGTTTCAGGAGGAGCAATAAGATCGTGTGTGTAAAGGTCTCCGGCAAAAATGTTAGCCGGGTCTCCTGAAACCACCGTAGTGTTTCCAAAAATCATAACAGGCCCGGCAAAAAAATCTCCTTTACCTATTTTGTCTTTTCCTTTTGTGGTCTTCAATTCTGAAAATGTTTTCCCGGGATAAGCAGTGGCAAGGACAGGAATCACTTCAGAGATTTCCGCAAGTGTAGCAACTGCATATCTCGTCATACCGTTTTTTTCTGCAGAAGTGATTAAAATATATCTGTTTCCTATCTGATATAAAACAGCCGTGGCGCCGTAACTTTCAAGCCAGGGTTGAGTATCGAGCAAATTTCGGAAACCAGTGTCATTTGTTAGTAGATAACAACTAACATCTCTTAAGCTATTCAAACTCACTCCCCAGTAATAGCCTTCCTTACCTCCTTTGGAGCTGATAAAATTTATGAATTCTTCTACTTCAGGCCATGAGTCGTTGAAATACAGCTTGCTGTATCTGTCGCTGAGATAGCCAGTAGAAAAGTTGATAAGGTTTTCACATACATTTTGTACAGAACGAACCATCGAATATTCTCTTGAACGCTTTATCGTTCGATTAAGCTGCAAGCTCATAGTAGTTAAAATTATCGAAGCGAATACCATTACAAAAAGCGTAATAGTTAATACATAACCCTTCTTATGGTTCATTGTATCCAACCACATAAAAGAGATCACTCCTTCCGGTAAGTGTGTCTCTGAGTTTTGCCGTGTATAGACTTATATTTTCATCATTCCCGGGGTGTACCATATCTACATCTTCAATGAGTTCGAACTCTGAAAGTCCCAATCTATCCAGCAAATCATTTATCGCTTCCATCGTCGTTGTAGCAGAAGGCGAATACATGAAAAAGTCAATAATGGCTGATTTAGCTGCAAGAAATCTTACCGCGTGTTGGTTTTCATTGGAGATCTCTTTTGTGTGGCTTATAACAAACATACTCGAAATAAGGAAAATTCCCACAACAAGTAAAGCAATTATTGTTTCTACCAGCGAAAAGCCTCTTCTCAAAAGAACCTCACCGCCCCATTCGTCCTTCGAGTTACTCCTTCATAGCTAAGAGTAGCGTCGTAAGTTAGCCACTGTGTCTCGCTACCAGCTGAAAAAACAATATCACTTATATGTTCTGCAATGACATTAGTTACAGTTCCATCTGGAGTTGCTGGAAAAGTATAGACAACCCTCTGCGATCCCACATCGAAAAAGATCATCTGTGTGACAGTTGCAAAATTTGTTAATCCCGTATCTGTATATTGTGGTACAGAAGTGATAAAACTAATCGTATGTTCATCGGGAATTTCTGAAAGACCATTCCAATTCCTCGAAATAATATAGTCTAGAGAAGTCTGCAATTTCGTGGCTTCTTCATCGAGAATATTAGATTTCATAATTCGCCCGCTGGTGCGAATGAAAAAAACAGTAAGCACCAGTATAGTAAGAATAACTATAGATGAAATAGAAAGTGCTGCTAAAAGTTCTGCCAAAGTCATTCCTTTGCGCATGTTATCCATCCTTTTTAAAACTCATCTAAAAATATTATATACCTTCTCACCCTTTAACCGAACCAGCGAGCAGACCCCGTAAAAAATATTTTCCCAAAAGAACGTAAACCAATAGAGTTGGAAGAGCTGCGAGTAAAGCGCCCGCCATTTGCACATTCCACTCTACTACCTTGCTGCCCGCAAGATTAACCAGTGCAACGGTGATTGGTTGTTTTGTCGGATCGCTGGTTACGGTAACGGCAAAGAGGAATTCATTCCAGATATTCGTGAACTGCCATATTATCACGACCACAAAACCGGGAAGAGAGATAGGGAACAAAACCTTCCAATAAACCTTAAAGATACCCGCGCCATCTATATGGGCTGCTTCGATAAGCTCTGTTGGTACTTCCGCGTAATAATTTCTGAAGATGAGTGTTGTGATGGGAAGACCATAGATAATGTGAAGGATAACCAGTCCCCATATGGAACCGTATAGATTGATGCTCTGAAGAAATCGAATCACAGGGAAAAGAACGCTCTGGTAAGGAATAAACATGCCAAAGAGAATTAAGGTAAACAGAAGGTTAGAACCTCTGAATTTTATCTTGGAAAGCACATATCCATTTATAGAACCTACCAACGCGGAAATAATTGTAGCAGGTATAACGAGGATAAAACTATTTTTGAGATTTGGAGAGAGCTTCTGAAACGCTTTAACGAACCCCTGAAAAGACGCCTTCAAAGGCAAAAACCACATTTTTTCAAGGCTGACTTCCTGCAGTGGCTTAAAACTCGTAGAAATCAAAACATAAATGGGAATCAAAAAGAACAGGGTAAAAATGATCAAAAGAATGTATGTGAATAACTTGCTCACCCGACTCATTTGCTCACTTCCCTTTTCATAGATGAAACAAGGTAAGGTACGATTACAACAGCCACCATGACAAGCATGACTATGGCAATTGCAGAGCCTGTTGCGTATTTGTTAGCTCGAAAAGTCGTTTCAAACATGTAGATAGCCGGAACATCAGTAACATTGTTAGGACCACTTCCAGTCATTGAATAAACTAAATCAAAAATCTTCAAAGAGATGTGACCGAGGATAATCATTGCACTCAGCGTTATAGGTCTCAAAATGGGGAATTTGATTCTCCAAAAGATCTGCCTGCTGGTTGCTCCATCAACTTTTGCCGCTTCGATAAGAGCTTGGTCGATACCTCTCAGCCCGGCAAGGTACATTGCCATGGTATAACCAGATAACTGCCAAATGGCAGCAATTATAACCGGGATTAAGGCGAGATTGAAATGAAATATTGAAACCGTACTCGTATACCAGCTCCATTGGAGAGATTCCAACCCGAGTAATTTATATAGGAGATTCATTCCCTGAGGAAATTTTGGTAAAATGCCCGGTGCGAAAATCCAGCTCCATACTGTACCCGTTACCACAAATGAAATTGCCATGGGGAAGAGAAATAAATTTTGAAAAATCCTCGATCCCTTAAGGCCCTTATCCAGAAGCACCGCTAACAAAATTCCCAGTGAAAGGCACCCCAAAATAAAAAAGAGTGTGAAGAAGAGCGTGTTCCATAGATCCGTTTGAAATCTTGGGTCTTCAAAAAGGCGAAAATAGTTTCTGAGACCCACGAAGATGTATTCACCTTTCATCAACTTTGAAAAACTATTCCAGTTGGAAAAGGACACCCTGACAGTCCAACCAATAAACCCATATACGAAGATTCCCAAAGAAATCAAGGTTGGAAGAAGAATAAAAAAGCCTAAAAGCCTTCTACGTGTTGAACCCTTTATCTGAATCACCCCCAAAAAAGAAATAATAGGGCCCTAGGGGCCCTATGAATTATTCGAGGTAATCTTCAGCAGCGTAAGTAATTTCTCTGAGCGCTTTTTTAACATCTTTTGTGGTGATATACATATTTATCGTATCGTTTAGGGCAGTCGCAAAGCCTTCAGGGGCTGCGGAACCATGGATTATGGATGGGCAAAGGGCATTTGTTGCAAAGTCATTCATTGACCAGGTAAGATAGTCATCATAAAGGCTCTTGTCAGCATCGATCCTTGCCGGAATGGATCCTTTTATCGGGTTAAAAGTATCCTGTCCCTCCACAGAAGAAATTATCTTCAGCCATTTGATGGCATTTTCTCTGTGTGGAGCGTTTTTCGGTAGCCCAAAAGTGTCCGTTACGACCATGAAGGAGCCTTTGGTGCCTGGAACCGTCATCCAGCCAAATTCCTTTCCTGGAGTCCAGCCAAGAGTCTTCAAATAGCCTTCTGCCCAATCTCCCATTACATTGAAAGCCGCTTTGCCCTCAAAAACAAGCAATGTCGCATCCTGCCAGGTGAGTGAGGCATGATTTTCGTTTATATAATTCATGAGTTCTATGAAAATTTCAAGGGCTTCCTTAACACCCTGGTGGTCGAAGGAAGTTCGACCATTCCAGAGGCCATTGTAATTGTATGCGCCAAGAGCCGAAAGAAGAATATCTTCAAAAAGATGGGTGGCTGTCCACTTGTTTTTATCACCCAGGGCAAGCGGAACATATCCTGCGGCTTTTATTTTCTTGAGTGCTTCGATAAATTCTGGCCAGGTTGCTGGGAGTTCTTTGATACCCACTTCCTCAAGTATTGCTTTGTTGTAGAAAACGACATTACCCCTGTGAACATTTACAGGAATAGAATAAATTTCGCCATTGTAACTGCAAATTCTCAAGATATCAGCTGGAAACTTATCCTTTATTTCCCATTGTTCCAAAAGCCCGGTAATGGGTTCCATCATACCGGTAACAACATAGGTGTCAATTAGCTCCATACCACCATGTACCTGGAAAGAATCAGGCGGATTGCCCCCAAGCATCCTTGTTTTCAACACAGCTTTTGCGTTAGTTCCAGCACCACCTGCTACAGTAGCGTTGATGATCTCAACGTCTGGATAGTACTTGTGGAAAACATCGTACAATGCAAGTAGTCCTTCTTCCTCACCTCCACCGGTCCACCAGCTAAAAATCTCCAGCTGGTTGCTGGCAAATGCTGCATAAGAAAGTAGCAAAACCACCAAAATCACAAGTACCTTCTTCATTTCAATACCTCCCCCTTTCTGTTTTCCCCGGTTGGGGTTTCCAAAATTAAGTATACTTAAAAATTAGTTGCAACCAAAGAGTAACAACGACTTGTCACAACATTTTTACAGAAAGTAGCGTTATGATTGGATGTTTGCTCTAAAAAGAGAATTAGGCAGGAAAAATTGTATAATAGTCTGGGAGGTGTTCAGGTGAATTACAGAGCAATAATGATCGGTGAAGAATTGAAAGAGCTCGATGCCTTTAATTGCTTTTCAAGCATATATGAGCTTGATTTTGATTATCTGGTGAATGTTGGAAAAGATCTACCCACATTGTTGTTCATAGATGGAGCTTCCTATGATGAAAAAGTGTTGCAAGACTGGCTTTACGCTTTTACAAATATAATTCTCATAAATAACAACCCTATCAGGGCTTTCATACTCAAAGGCTATTCTGAAGAGATTCATTTATTCAAAGGTTATTACAGAATAGTTGGAAGTCCGCGAAGTTCAAGACAGCTTGTTCAAGAAATCATCAAGCGTATTGATTCACAGCTATCCAGAATCGTTGGGGAGAGTAAGAAAATCGTAGAGCTGAAAAAGATGCTGGTGCTTTCAATGTTTTATGATGGAAGCGTTATGATACTGGGTGAAACGGGAACGGGAAAAAACCTCTTAGCTGAGGTAATGGCTGAACTATCACCACGATGGGACAGACCCTTCTATTCTATGAATTGCGCAGCTATACCAGATACCCTTTTGGAAAGTGAGCTCTTTGGTTACAAGAAAGGAGCTTTTACCGGTGCAAATACGGAAAAAGCTGGGCTTATAGAACTGGCAAATACTGGAACGCTTTTTCTCGACGAAATTGGCGATATGCCTATGAACCTCCAGGCAAAAATATTGAGTATTACCGAAAATCGAGAGTATTTTAAAATAGGTGCTACACGACCTAAAAAAGTGGATGTAAGGTTTGTTACAGCAACTAACAGAACAGATGATACCGCACTTAGAAATGATCTTCGCTTCAGATTATCGGCGATAAAAGTCGAGCTTCCCCCATTAAGAGAGAGGAGAGGGGATATTCCGATTATATTTGACAATGTGCTCAGAGAAAAAGGATATTTGCTTACTTTTGAGAGTTTACCCAAAGAACTAAAGGAAATTTTCCTGGAATATGATTACCCAGGGAATATTAGGGAGTTACTCAATATGATTGAGGAATACCTCGCCGTGAACGCTGTGGTTTGCATGACAACAACTAAAAATCTCGAAGAACTCACGCGTTTATTAGCCGAAGAGGCGAAAATCAAATATATTACAAAAGGGCTTACTTACAAGGAGTTTTTAAACGATTTGCATAGGCGTATAACTAAAGAACTACTTGAACAACGTACAGAAAGCCTTAAAAACGATATAAACCTCGTTTCTAAAGAATTTGGGCTAACACCCAGGCGAATTCGTGATTTAATTGGAGAGTTCGGACTGAAGTGAGCCCTAAAGCGATTTCTCTCTCCACTCTGTTATGATACCTATAACCGAAGGTCCCAGATGCGTTAATACAACAGGTTCTATTGTTGATACAAAAGTTTCTACATTGTTGAAGTTGCTTTTTAGTTTTTTAAGTAGGAGCTCACTATCATCCGGACGATTCACGCTGAGTATTCTCACACTTTTCAATTCATGCCTTGCCATAGGCATAGTAGCGAGGGAGAACAATTTTTCGAGAAGCTTCTTGTTCCCTCTGATCGTTCCAGCTGCTTTCAATTCTCCATCAGATAGTTCTATTAAGGGCTTCAAATTCAACAAGCTCCCGATGAGAACCTTGGCTTTACCGATTCTTCCTCCACGATATAAGTAATCAAGTGAATCAACGGAAAAAATTATCCGGACTTTTTTGTAAAAGTGATTCGCATATTCGAGCAATTCTTCGAGAGGTCGCCCTTCATCTGCGAGTTTTCTCAAACTAATAGCGAGTGAACCTAATGCGTAACTCGTGAGTTTTGAGTCTATGACTTTAACTGGTATGTCAACCATTTCGGCTGCAACCAGAGCAGAACTGTAGGTACCACTCAATTTTGCCGAGATAACGGGAACAAGAATACAATCACACTCTGCCTTGATCTTTTCAAACACTTCAAAAAAGTCATTTGGACTTGGCTGTGATGTAAGTGCGGAAAAAGAGCTATCGAGCATCTCTTTACTATATTCTTTTGGGTCGATTTCAATGGCTTTAGTGTACTTGCCATCTCTGTTGATATAAAGCGATACAAGGTGGATATTGTACTTCTCAAGTACCTCAGGTTCAAGAGAACAGGTGCTGTCTGTGACAATACCGCATTTCAAAATATCACCTCCCGAAGGTGTAAATGCAATAAAATGCCAGCTTTAACTTTGGTTAAAACGTTCGAAATATGTACATATTAGCGAGATTAAGTACGAAAACTGTACGCAAAAAGAATATGCTGTATAATTTATTCATAAGATGAGGAGGCGATAAATTGCCAGTAAGGAAAATACATATTCCGCAGGAAGTAGAAATGAGCGAGCTCTTTGGTGAGTACGACCGCAAAGCTCGTTTCCTTCAAAGAAAGTTCGATGTTAAGTTATCTATAATTGGGAATGAAGTGTGGATAAAGGGAGAAGATTCAAAAATTATTGAAATTGTGAAAGATATCGTTGATGAGCTCATAGAAATGAACACTGACGGACATCTAGTTGACTGGAGAGAATTTGAGTACCTTGTTGAACAGCATGAAATAAAGCAAAAGGAAGAAACGGGATTCGAAGGTTACTACAAAGAAATTAAAGGGACCAGCGTTCTCACCAATACGATAAAACCTAAAACGGTGGGTCAGAAGAAATACATCGAGACTATGAGAAAAAACGATATTGTTTTTTCAATAGGTCCAGCAGGCACTGGAAAGACTTATCTTGCTGTTGCTATGGCTGTGGACTTTTTGAAATCTGGAAAGGTACAGAGAATAATCCTCACAAGGCCCGCGGTTGAAGCAGGTGAAAAGCTGGGTTTTTTGCCTGGAACACTTTCTGAAAAAGTGGATCCTTATCTTCGCCCGTTATATGATGCTCTCATGGATATGCTTCCCATGGATAGACTGAGTTATTATAAGGACAATGGCATTATAGAAGTTGTACCATTGGCCTATATGAGAGGTCGAACTCTGAACAACTCTTTTATTATACTTGATGAAGCCCAGAACTCCACTTATCAGCAGATGAAGATGTTTCTAACAAGAATAGGCTTTAATTCACGAGCTGTTGTCACCGGCGATATAACCCAAATAGATCTTGAGAGGAATCAAAATTCCGGGCTCGTATTAGTTCAAAAAGTGCTGAAAAACATAGATGGGATTTCCTTTGTGTACCTTACTGAACAAGATGTTGTGCGAAATCCGCTTGTGAAGGAAATAATAAAAGCGTACGACATCTACGAAAGAGAGGAAAGAAGTGATGAAAAAAGGGATTAAAAAGAAAAGTCGTGCAAAGTCCTTTGAATTAGAAACCATCACCAATTATCTGCTCTTTCCAATCTTGATGGTGCTCCTGACGAATGTGTTTTACCTTAATTGGCCATCGAATCCCTTCATATCTTTTACTGGTTCTATAATTTTCTGGTACCTTTTTGCCGAAACCAGTTTCAATCGTAGCAATTATTTCAAACTGCACAGAACATACAGATATGTCGCTTTTTCTGTTATAACAATGGGAATTATTCTCAATGCGGCGTTTTCTTATTTCTTGTCTCCGAACTATGTAGTGAGCCTTTCACCGATTTTTCTTTGCGTAACTATTTTGACCATTTTAATGGGTTACGAGGAAGGTCTGGCTTCCGGGCTTTACCTTGCTTTTATGACTACTACAATCAACAACTTTTCCATTGAGGATTTTGTCATTCTTTCAGTAGTTGCGCTTTTCTCAGCCCTTTTAACCCGGAAGATTCTAAGGAGGATAAACATAGCACGTGCCGGGTTTGAAGTAGGTATAATATTTCTATCGATAAGGATTATCGACTATCTTTTCAATATGAAATTCAATACAATGGATTTGGCATTCTCGTTTTTGAATCCGGTAATATCTTCTATAATCGCTGTGGGTATTATTCCATATATAGAATACGTAAGCAGGATATATTCGGATGTTGGTTTGTTGGAGCTTGGAAACCTATCTCACCCGCTCTTAAAAGAACTCTCTTTGAACGCTCCCGGCACTTATTATCACAGTGTGGCTATTGCCAACCTTGCTGAAGCAGCTGCAGAGATGATTGGTGCGAATGCCGTATTAGCCAGAGTCGCATCGTATTTTCATGACATTGGCAAATCCAGAAGGCCACAGTATTTCACAGAGAACCAGCGTGAAATCAATCCCCATGATGGCTTAACGCCTTCCATGTCGAGTCTTGTTATCAGCGAACATGTTAAGCTCGGTGTGGAGCTGGCGAGAAAATATAGACTCCCTCTGCTGGTTGAGGATATTATCAGGGAACATCATGGTACACGTGTGAAAAAGTATTTTTATCACAAAGCGAAAAGCTTTGGAGATGCAAATATTGAAAATTTCAGGTATCCAGGTCCCAAACCTCAGTTTAAGGAATCGGGAATAATTATGCTGGCAGATTCTGTGGAAGCTGCTTTTAAGAGCCTTAAAGATCCATCACTTGGGAAGATAAAAGAACTGGTGGAAGATATTGTAAACGGTATTTACAATGAAAGGCAACTTGATCAAAGCGGTCTTAATCTCAGCGATCTTGAAGAGATAATAGATGCCTTTACTCGTGTATTGGTAAACACCAGTCAAAGCCGAATTGAATATCCCAAGGAAAAGGTGGAAAAG
>NZ_CEYIHJ010000002.1:27682-33520 GCF_982836095.1 Kosmotoga sp. | reverse complement strand
GGTAAACGATCTCGAAAAACATCTTTCACACAAAGCGCCAGAATTCTTGCAAATGACAGCAAAAAAAATCTGGGGAGCATTTGGAAGTATCAGGCTAAAGCACCCTCTTCTGGCCTGGAGGCTTCTTAGCAACTATCATTCCGGGAAACGTACCGTTGTTGTGTCAAGCATCAATGGTACTCTGGCACATACGTATTACTCACTTCAGCACTATCTCGATCCAATAAAGCCAGTGTATGCTAACTCCCTTTACAGAGGAGCCCTGGATGCCGAAGTAATCTTTACTACCCTACCTTTTTTCAACGAAAGAATAAATGAATTTAAGGAGTTTGATGAAATCCTCTTCGATGAGCCTGCCTATTTAATTTCTGGAATATACAGTAACCACCCTGATTTAGATGCCCTGATAAAAAATCTGGACTCGGTGTTAGATAAATCCGGTTTTATTGGCAGCGTTTTTACAAAAGAATTAAAAGATTTCCTCAGCAGCAGAAAAATATCGTATATTTACAAGCCTGCATATATCAAACGTGTTGGAATAATTGACAACCGGGGGACACGAAAGAAGACAGACCAAATCCTTTCCCTTGTAAAGCACGGTGAAAATGTAGCAATAATCGTTGATTCACCTCACAAAACCATATCTTTAGCAAAGACTCTCGGGTCAAGGCTTTCTCATACATTACAAAATGGAGAATTAATTTTCTACAATTATCTCCTTAAAGACTTTCAGAGAGCTAACATCTATTCTTTAGTAGAAAGGCAGAAAATCAAGGTCCTGATAACCACACCTTCCAATGATGGCCTTGGAGTTATGTTGGGAAATTCAAATATCGTTTTTTACAGTGCACCAAGGAATTTTCTCGAACTCCTTGATTCCGTTACCGCAAGACCTGGCGAAGATTCAGAGCTTTTTCTGAATTTGAGCTTCAACAAAAACGATTTACAGTCCAATGTAAACGAAATTGATAAGATTTTTCCAACCATTGAAGAATTGCAGGTAATCTATCAGGATATTTTTGATGTCCTTCCGGCAAATGAACGCGATATCACCAGGGCCCTTAGCTTTGAGAGCGGGCTTGCGCGGGTTTACCTCTCTATTCTTGAGGAAATAGGTGCAGTAAAGCAAGAAGAAGATCTGTGGCATTCTATGAATGGCAAATTCTTCTCATCTGAGAGAATAAAGAAAACACTCAGATACAGAGAAGGAATTGCCGAAAAGCGTATGACAAGATGGTTTGCTTCGAAACTTTCAACTACAACAACACGCTCATTGCTAAAAAGCCTTGGTGATGGGACCGAGGTGTTGAAAATTGTATGACACCCAGGTTCTTGATGGATTATTGATCGTTTTCCAAAAGCATGCTGGAAAAGCTCTCAGAATTTTAAGGGAAAGTCTTTTCTTTGTCAAGCTTTTTCCAACCCCTCCAACAGCTTTTATGAGCTGTTCCATTTCGCTGGCTGTACGATGCAGCGATTTGAAATCTGCAAGAGAACTCCTGGAAAGCTGTGAAATAAGGGTTATAAAATCGCTTTGTTTAGATGGGAATGTAATAGGTGAATTCTATGAACATCCTGGGCATTGATTATGGCGACTCCAAAATAGGTCTTGCGCTATCTTCAGGCAGTTATTCATCACCTCTAACTGTTATTTCTCATATAGGTTATAAAAAGAAGCTTGTAGAACTCATAAAGGAAAAGTTTGTTGAGATCATAGTGATAGGTCTCCCTTTATCTATGTCAGGGAAGTACAGCAACTCTTCTCTAAAGGCCATTGCTTTTGCCGAAAAAATCAAGAAAATGACAGGCTTGCCCGTTTTCATGGTTGACGAAAGATTGTCAAGT
This sequence comes from Kosmotoga sp., assembly GCF_982836095.1. Taxonomy (NCBI): domain Bacteria; kingdom Thermotogati; phylum Thermotogota; class Thermotogae; order Kosmotogales; family Kosmotogaceae; genus Kosmotoga; species Kosmotoga sp. Next base: position 31,675 of record NZ_CEYIHJ010000002.1, on the reverse strand, counting down.
GTCTTCGCAAACACCATCATGAAACTATCTGGCACAAAAAAAGCTATGGAAGACGCTGTAAGCGCTGCAGATATTCTCGATAGATATATCAGAAACCCTTCAATGGGCTATGAAATCAAGGGACGGCTTCAGGGCTGTAAAGTCGAACCTGATCAGTTGTTTAACCATGCCGTACTTCTATACAATCCGCCTTCACCGTTAATTGATGGAATCGAAAAAATAGACTGTAGAGCTCTTGATATATACTGTGAGCACCCACAGGTTTATTTGCATCTCAAAAGTAAAGGATTTCTTCCAAAGAATTTACGAGACGAGCTCGATTTTTCCTGTTACGATATAATTGTTATCGATAAGAACACAGACAGGAGTATTTTTAAAAACTTCTCAGGGAGTTTCTCTTTATTGCAGTGCCCGTAGCTCAATGGATAGAGCGCTGGACTCCGGATCCAGAGGCTGTGGGTTCAACTCCCACCGGGCACGCCAGTTTATCCAGTACAGGAGGTATACGAATGAGAAAAGGAGACCTTGGCATCGATCTAGGAACATCATCGCTGCTTGTTTTTCAAAAGGAGAAAGGGCTGGTTATTGACGAGCCATCGGTTATAGCAGTTGAAAAGAAAACCAAGAAGATAATTGCCATTGGTAAGGAAGCAAAGGAGATGATGGGTAGAACTCCTCACGATATCGAAGCGGTAAGACCCATAAGAGATGGAGTCATTGCAGATTACACCATAATTGAAAGAGCGCTACAGGAATTGTTACGACGGACTAAGCAACGTTTTTCTTTCACCAAACCGTCCGTGGTGGTCGGAGTGCCTGCAAAAGTCACCAGTGTTGAAAGAAGAGCCGTAATTGAAGCCGCTTTGAGTGCTGGAGCGAATAAAGTCTATCTTGTTTTGGAGCCCGTTGCAGCAGCAGTTGGCGCGGAATTGGACATCTTTGATTCCATAGGTTCGTTGGTTGTGGACATCGGTGGTGGCACTACTGATATAGCTGTGATTAGCCTTGGGGGCATCGTAGTATCAAAATCTCTCAGGATAGCCGGCGATGCTATGGATGAAGCTATTATCAAATACATAAAGAAGAAGTATAAGTTCTTCATTGGCTTAGCAACTGCGGAAGAGATAAAGATGCGTATTGGGAAAGCTTTCCCCTCAATGGAAAATTATGAACTTGAGGTAAGAGGCAGGGATGCCATAACGGGGTTGCCCGGAAATATTCGTATAAATTCCGAAGACGTTCTGGAAGCAATTACACCAATTCTTCAAGATCTTGTTTTAAGCCTTAAACAGGTGCTCGAAGAAACACCACCAGAAATCGCCTCAGACATAATTGACAAAGGCATTGTGCTCACGGGCGGTGGCGCCATGATAAATGGACTATCTGAATTGTTTATCCAGGAAACCGGAATCAACACCATCCTATCCCCCGACCCAAGAACCTGTGTCGCTTTTGGGCTCGGGAAACTCCTTGATAACGATTTGAAACTTGAACGGGTTTCAGCGGGTAATAAATAAACAGAAATCAACAGAAATCATCAGAACTACTTAAAACATCAGAACCCATTTACTGGGTTCTGGTTTCACCTATTTTCTTTCCTATCCTTGAAAAGTAAAGTGAAAACACGATTCCGGCACTGATTCCCATTAATATCTGGGCAAAATTAAACACAGCTGGTCTGAGCAACAGATCCGGAATAGATCCGCTCATAAGCCCGGCGAGGAACATAAATGTGGCAGTTCTTTTTCTTTCCAATAGCATATTCAGCATTTTGCTTATTAGGGCAATTCCAAGGATAATTCCAAAACCTATTGTAAGAATTACGTATACATCAAGCGCATTTATAGCCGCTATTGCTCTGTGGTACTCGCCAAGCAACAACAAAATGAAAGCGCCGCTAACTCCTGGCAAAATCATTGAAGAAGACCCTATCATTCCTGCAAAAATATCATAAGATAATTTCGCAGGCGAATGTTCAAGTATGTTCTTTCCAGCTTCCTTTGTAGCTTCTCCGGGAAGTGACAATAATATCACAAGAAAAACCCCTATAAAAAAGTTCAGCCAGTGGCTTTTTCTTCTATTACCAGTTTGAGAAAAGACAAAGGGTATTCCGCCAATAACTAAACCTGTAAATACGCCATAGGTAACCGAGGGAAATTTCACTATTGCTGTCTCCACCAAATGAGAAAAACCAACTAAGCCCACAACAATGCCTACTACGATCTCAATCAAAAACAAAAGCTCTCCTTTGGAGAGTTTAAGAGATAGAAAATCACTGATTGCATGAATCAACTTGTCATATACTCCACCAAGAAGTGCTACGGTTCCAGCACTTACACCGGGAATGAGATTTGCTATTCCCATCAGAAAACCCACCACTGTATTAAACAAAAATTCACCTCCCTGGGAATTATTCTAACAAATCGGAATCAAATCGTAAATTCTACAAAATTAGTCGGTATTATGATATAATTATGTGGTAAAAGTAGAGATATTGGTGACTGGAGGGATTTTTATGGCTTTATTGGAAATTGTTGATCTTCATGCTGTACTCGCAGAAGAGAACATCGAAATATTAAAAGGGGTAAATTTAAAAATAAACGAAGGGCAGATTCACGCCATAATGGGGCCCAATGGGAGCGGTAAATCAACCCTCGCGAATGTGATAATGGGGAATTCGAAATACAGAGTTACTAGCGGTGACATACGCCTTGAAGGCGAAAGTATTTTGGATCTTACTGTAGACCAACGGGCAAAGAAGGGAATATTCCTTTCTTTTCAACACCCACAAGAAATCCCTGGAGTTCGACTGAGAAAATTTCTGATTTCTGTAAAACAAGCCCTGGGAAGTAAAGAACCTTTATTGAAAATGAATAGAAAAATAGAAAGCCTCACCGATGTAGTGGCACTTAATCAAGAATTTCTTGAAAGATATTTGAACCTGGGATTTTCTGGTGGTGAAAAGAAAAAAAGCGAGATATTGCAATTTGGCTTTTTAAAGCCGAAAGTGGCAATTTTTGACGAAATAGATTCTGGGCTGGATGTTGACGCTCTCAGAAAAATCGCAGAAGCCATAAATAAATTCAAAGATGAAGGTATGTCAATATTGTTGATCACCCATTACCAGAGATTACTGGATTACATTTCTCCGGATAGAGTTCATGTTTACATAAATGGTCAAATAGCAGCAACTGACGGTCCTGAGCTGGCGAGAAAGATAGAAGAAAATGGATATGCCTTTCTACTCGAAGGGATAGAGAGGTGAATCAAGTGAGAAAACATGTCAATGTTGATGAATCAAAATTCGATTTTAAAAACAAGGCTGGATATGCTTTTAAAAGTGCTCCAGGGCTTGATGAGAAGATTATCAGAGAAATTTCCGAATACAAATCAGAACCGCTATGGATGCTCGAGAAGCGCCTGGAAGCACTCAGAGTTTTCCGGAACACACCTGAACCCGACTTTGGTGTTGACAGGAGTCAGTTGAATATAAACGAAATCGTCCCATACATAAGACCAAATGCAGTGAAAGAAGCATCGTGGGATGAAGTTCCCGACGAAATCAAAGATACCTTTGAGCGCCTGGGAATTCCCGAAGCCGAACGGAAGGCCCTTGCAGGGGTTGGTGCCCAATATGATTCAGAAGTCGTGTATCAACACATTCGTAAAGATCTGGAAGAGCTCGGAGTTATTTTTCTCGACATGGAAACTGCTGTTAAAGAGCATCCAGAACTCGTAAAAAAATATTTCATGAAATTAGTCCCTGCAAACGACCATAAATATGCTGCCCTTCATGGAGCGATCTGGAGCGGTGGTTCTTTTGTTTATGTTCCAAAAAACGTTAAGGTACCCTTACCGCTTCAGGCCTACTTCCGAATGAATTTGGCTGGCATGGGACAATTTGAACACACTTTAATAATAGCTGACCAAGGAAGTGAATTACACTTTATTGAAGGTTGTTCTGCCCCAAGATACAATGTTCATAATCTTCAC
>NZ_CEYIHJ010000002.1:420-27672 GCF_982836095.1 Kosmotoga sp. | reverse complement strand
AAAGGTGAGATATTCAACCATTCAAAATTGGTCTAAAAACACTTTCAATTTGAACACCAAAAGGGCAATTGTTGAAGCCGAAGGCACAATGGAATGGGTATCGGGGTCGCTTGGTAGCATGAAAACCATGCTTTATCCCGCTACAATTCTGAAGGGCCGCGGGGCTAGAGCGAACCATCTTGCGGTAACTTACGCGGGGACCGGACAGATAATGGATACAGGTTCAAAGGTAATACATCTTGCTCCAGACACGAGTTCTACCGTTGATGCCAGGAGCATAAGTGTTGGTGGTGGTTGGGCTTTTTACAGAGGCCTTTTATATATTTCCGAAAAAGCAAGAAACTCGAGATCATCAGTTGAATGCTCTGCACTCATGCTTGACAACATCTCCAAGTCCGATACAGTACCAATAATTGATGTCCGTACCAGCCAGGCAGATATAGGGCATGAGGCCAGGATTGGGAGAATAAGCGAAGACCAGATTTACTACTTGATGACACGTGGCCTCACAGAGGCAGAAGCGAAGGCCATGATAGTAAGGGGGTTTATGGAACCAATTTCTAAAGAACTCCCCATAGAATACGCAGTTGAATTGAATAGGCTCATAAACCTTGAAATAGAAAGCAGCATAGGTTAGGGGTGTTTGCCAATGAGTATAGAGAGAACATTAAATTTGATCCACAACGAATTCAAAATGCTTGAACCCATGTCGAAGGTGCTAGATATTGAAGAATATACCGAAGAAGATTTTCTCGCCTCCATAGATGGTGGCTCAAAGGCTTTCAAGGTTTTCAAGCGAAGGGCTTACGAAGAATATAAGACTTTGAAGTTTCCAGCCTGGAAAAGAGTTCCATTGAATAAGTTCTCATTGAAAAGACCCATTCCCGATGCAAATTTTGAATTGATGGGTCCAAAAATATACAAGCGATTTTTTGAAATGGATGAATCAGAAGAGATATTAGCTCATAGCCTCGATTTTCAGGGTTCAGATAGAAAATTTACATTGCTGGCAGATAGCTTTTCAACAGATGGCATAATTGTTCGTACAGAAAAGGCTGCAAATTATGCAGAAACGTTGATCTGCAAATTTACATCAGAAAGCCAGCTTGCATCAAATCTCATAATAGTTGAAGAAAACTCGAAATTAAATATGGTTTTCTACACTCCTGGAGGTGACTTCAGTGCAATAACAAGTCGCTTCTTACTTAAGAAAGGTGCAGAGTTAAATCTGCTTTTTGTAAACCTTTCATCAGCTCAATCGCATCATTTTTCCAATAATTATTATGTTATTGGTGAAAAGGCAAAACTTAGATTGTACGACGTAAATTTGGGCGGGACTGTTGTAGCCCCTTACCACCTTGTCAAAACAGTAGGACAGGGTGCATCGGCAAATGTAAAACCGCTCTTCTTTCCTGTCGGAAATGAAAAAATCGATATGCTTTATCTTGGTAGAATAATTGCTCCTGAATCTTCCATAGAAATTGAGGGAATAGGCACGGTTACGGACAGTTCTAAGGCTGTTTTTCGTGGATCTATCGAAATTAATAAAAACGCAAAGAACTCCAGTGGTAATGAACATTCAAGCACGATCATTCTTTCGGATAAAGCTATTGTACAGGCTATTCCTGGTCTTTTTGTGGATGAAAATGACGTGAATGCCTCCCACGCTGCTTCAATAGGATCCATTGAAAATGATAAGATCTATTATCTCATGACTCGTGGCCTTTCAGAAAGCGAAGCTCTAAAGCTCATTGTAGCTGGGGCTTTTGAACCAGTATTTCAGGAAATAAAAGAGATTTTCGACGACGAGGTTATCGGAGGTGTTCGTAATGTCTTCAGTGAGAGAATTAGATGAATATTTCGAAAAATTGAAAACCGATTTTCCTATTTTTTCAGAACGACCTGATCTGGTTTACCTGGATAACGCTGCTACCACCCAAAAACCCCTGGCCGTAATAGAAAAACTGAAAAACTTTTACACAGAAACCAACGCCAACGTGCACCGTGCAGTTTATAGACTCGCAGAAGAATCAACTATGCTTTACGAAGATGCTCGGAAAACTGTTGCTGACTTCGTTGGGGGAAAGGCCACAGAAGTGGTATTCACTAAGGGCACCACAGAATCTTTGAACATGCTTGCCTATTCTTTGGGGCTATCTGGGAAATACAAGTCGTTTGTAGTTCCGCTTTTTGAACATCACAGTAATTTCGTACCTTGGCAGCGGATTGCTCACATCACCGGCCTTAAGTTCTATCCGGTGAAAATTCATGGCGGGGAGCTATCTTTGGAAGATGTTGAAGCAGTCGTGAAAAGCTGTGAAAAACCATTCATTTTCTCTATGACTGGTTTAACTAACTCTCTGGGATATCGTCCTCCCTTTGAAGCAATCGTGGAACTGGTTCATTCTGCTGATGGCCTTTTTGTACTTGATGGTGCCCAGCTTATTCCCCATGAAGCTTTTGATTTTAAGGCTTCTGGTGTTGACTTCCTCGCCTTCTCCGGTCATAAAATTCTCGGGCCAACTGGAATCGGTGTCCTGGTTGGCAAAAAAGAATTACTCGAACAGATGAACCCTTTTCAGTATGGTGGAGAGATGATAGACAGGGTTGGCGAACAAGAGACAACCTTTGCTCCTGTGCCGCACAAGTTTGAAGCGGGAACGCCAAATGTGGCTGGTGCAGTGGGGCTCGCTGAAGCCTTGAGGTACGTGAAAAACGCTGGATTTGAAAAGATCACACAGCACATTGAGAATCTCACGAAAAACGCTATTGAAAAACTCACCGACATTCCCGGTTTGATTTTATATTGTCAGAAAAAATGTCATGGAATAATAAGTTTCTCTCATGAGAATATACATCCCCACGATCTGGCTGAACTGCTGAGCAGACTGTCTGGGGTAGCCGTCCGCAGTGGGCATCATTGCTCTCAACAGCAGTTGAAGGCTTTAGGCGTTTCCTCGCTGTGCAGAGCCTCTTTTTACCTGTATAATACTCATAGCGATATAGACAAATTATTTTACGGCATAAAAGATGCTTTGAGGTGGTTTTCATGAGGCCAGAAGACCTTTATTCGGATGTTGTCATGTTCCATTATAAAAATTCCTCACACAAAGGTAAAATCAAAAACCCGACCGCTGAGCAGGAAGGCTCCAATCTCTCTTGCGGAGATTCACTCCATCTTTATATCGAACTCAATGGTGACATCCTTGAAAAAGTAACTTTCGATGGACATGGTTGTGCTGTTAGTATAGCTTCAGCATCTATATTGGCTGACCTCGTCGAAGGCAAATCAAAAGAAGAAGCCGTCGAGATTATTCAGGAATTCTACAAGATGATAAAAGGCGAAGACTTTAATGCAGAACTTTTGGGAGATGCTATGGTTTTCGAAAACCTCAAGCAGTTTCCCGTAAGAGTCAAATGTGCCACTCTTGCCTGGCATACACTTGAGCAATTACTCAAGTAAACTCCATCATTAAAGATAAAAAAAGAACCGGTGTTTACACCGGCCCAAATTCTGCTGAAGTAACCCTCTCGTATTTGATTATATAACTTTTTTGTATGGAATTTCAAGACACCATTGCCTTATCAACCGAAAATCGCGAAAATTTCCAGCACATTCATCAGCCCGATCGAGAGATTCATAGCTACGGCTATTATGTTTTGGACTGCTCCGGAGGTGTTAAACTCGTTACGTTTATATCCATGTTTCTCTGGTCCTTTCATTTCTTTTTTCGTTGGGGAAAACTTTGAAATGATATAATTCTACAAGGAATACTTCAAAATTTCTGCGATTATCTATTCTATCAGATGGAGGGGATCAATATGGATTTCGACAAATTAACAGAGTTGTTATTTGTCCCGGGAATTTCAGGGCGCGAGGAAATAATACGTGAAAAAATAATTGAATTGCTGCCAAAAGGTATCCCCTACCATGTGGACGATCTTGGAAATTTGATTGTTGAAGTTGGCCAGGGAGAAGAGATGCTCGGGTTTGCAGCACACATGGATGAACTTGGCCTTCTGATCACAGGGATCAACCCCGATGGGACGTTGAACTTCAAGAAAATAGGCGGCATTCCCGACGAGTTGTTGGTAGGAAGACATCTGGATGTTATAAATTCCTCAGGTGAATCTATCGATGGGGTGATAGGATTTCTGGCTCCTCACCTGTCCAGAAGTGCTGTTAAGCCTGAACCAACGATAGACGTTGGCGCAAGTTCACCCGAGGAAGTCGCTGAATTGGGAATAGAAGTCCTTGATTATGCCGTTTTCAGGAAACAGGTATCTATCCTTAACGATAGGTTTGTTGCTGCAAGGGCGCTTGATGACAGGTTCGGCTGTACTGTTCTACTCGAATTCTTAAAAGAGGCGTTAACCATGGAATTAAACAAGAAGCTCCTTTTCGTCTGGACAGTGCAGGAAGAGGTAGGGTTGGTAGGAGCACAGGCCATAGCATCACAATATCATCCGGCGTTGTTCTTCCCCATTGATTCTTTTGCATGTTGTTCAAAATTGACAGGAAGTGTGAAGCCCGGGAAAGGACCTGTTTTGCGAATGAGCGACAGTTCTTCTATTGCCTCTTATGATCTTGGGAAACGCTTGTTATCGCTTGCAAAAGAGATGAATATTCCCCTCCAACTTGGCGTTACAGGTGGAGGTACAGATGGAATTCCTTTCCAGAGAAGAGGCATAAAAATGGTTCCTTTAAGCCTGGCACTGCAGAATCTTCATTCTGAAGTGGAATATCTGGCTATCGAAGATTACGACAATTTGCTAAAACTGCTAACAGAAATTGCCAGAAACTTTTAAGGCACATCGGACATCCGATAAATAATACTAAATAGTACAAAAAGATATCCTGCGCTGTGTAACACAGGCTGAACTATCGGTTATCCTTAACGGATTCACCGAATACTTAAATCAGTCGAGGACCACTGGGTCCATAATCATATACAGAATAACACTTCGTTTTATACTCTACAATACCATATAATGCTAAATTAATTTACTGCTCTAAAGGAGGCAAATATGGACATATATAGATGGCTGGTGCAATCCGGAACTCTCGCCAGGGTTAGAAAACCCTCCCGCTATATTGGAAAAGAATTAAATCACGTTAGAAAGAATACAGAAAACAAGTTAAGAGTTCTGCTGGCATTTCCGGATACCTATGAAATTGGCATGTCTCATATAGGTTTGAAACTGCTCTATAACCTTCTAAATAGCGAAGAATACATAAGCGCGGAGCGTACCTACCTCCCATGGAAAGACATGTTTTACGAAATGAAAAAGGCGGGTATCCCCCTGTATTCCCTGGAGAGTTACACTCCTGCTAATGAATTTCACATTTTGGGAATTACCCTACAATACGAACTGAGTTATACCAACGTTTTGGGACTCCTTGAGCTTTCAGGCATCCCTCTTTTTCAAAAGGATCGGACAAAGGAACCACTAATAATTGGCGGAGGCCCCTGTACCAGCAATCCTGAACCAGTGGCTGACTTTTTTGACCTCTTTGTAATTGGCGATGGCGAAGTTGCTATGCTTGAATTAGCAAAGCTCGTAGAAGAGAATCTTGAATTGCTAAAATCTGGCAGGCGTCAAGAACTTCTCTCCATGCTTTCCGAGTTATCGGGGGTTTATGTTCCCTCTCTGGCTAAAAGAAAGACCGGAAAGGCGCTTATCAAAGACTTAAACAATTATGAAATCATTACTTCACCCATAGTTCCTTTTATGAACATAGTTCATGACAGAGCTGTGATAGAGATAATGAGAGGTTGCAATAGGGGTTGCCGCTTTTGCCAGGCGGGCATGTTTTATCGACCGGTAAGAGAAAGAAAACCTGAAAAAATCCTTCAGGCCATAGAGACTCTGATTTCAAAAACGGGATATGAAGAACTCTCCCTCCTTTCACTGAGTACTATGGACTACAGCAAAGTCGAAGAACTTGTATCAAGAGCCCAGAAATACTTTAAAAAGGAACATGTGGGTTTTTCATTACCTTCCACGAGAGTTGACAGCTTTGGCGTTGAAATGGCCTCAAAGATTGCATCTATTAGAAAAACCGGTCTCACTTTTGCACCAGAGGCAGGTACTCAGAGGCTGAGAAACGTGATCAACAAAAACATAACAGAAGAAGAGATATTAAATGCCGTAGCTTCTGCAATCGAAAAAGGTTGGAAGAGAGTCAAGTTGTACTTCATGATAGGTTTACCTACAGAAACTGATGAAGACATCAATGGTATAGTGGCGTTGTCAAAAAAAATCAAGGCCCTTGGGCTTAAGCAGCTAACAGTCTCTGTTTCCATATTCATACCAAAACCGCATACCCCTTTTCAATATGCAAGGCAAATCACACCACCAGAGGCAAGAAAGAAATTCTCAATTCTTTCCAGAATAAAAAGATTTGCGCAATTGCATTTGCATGATCCCGGGAAAAGCTATATTGAAGGAGTGCTTAGTCGTGGTGATAGGCAGGTGGGAAATGCCATTTATAAGGCATATAAAAATGGCTCGCTTTTTGATGAATGGGGTGAAGAGTTCAGGCTTTCAACATGGATAAGAGCCTTTGAAAGTTGCAAGATAGATATTGAAAGTTATTCAAGAGAAAAAGATGTCGAAGAAGAACTGCCGTGGGATCATATATCCCTTGGCATCAGTAAAGCATTTTTACGTGAAGAATACGAAAAGGCACATAAAGGCGAGCCCACACGTGATTGCAGGTGGAATGGCTGTACCCTTTGTGGTGTTTGTCAGGAGTATAGAACAATTAACGTGCTGAATTAACCTTGAAGGCGCTAAGGCGTGATAATTCGGTGATATCACCGGCCCCAAGAAAAAGAATCACGGCTTTTTTCTGTTCTTCGACCCATTCAAGCACTTCGTGGTAATCAACATAATGACGAGAAGGCACGTTGTGTTTTTTTAAGCCATTTAGGACCTCTGTTTCACTCAAGGCGCTGCTTCCTTTTTCATAAGCATCATACAGCTTGAAGACGCACACTTCATCGGCATCCTTCAAAGAAGCGGCAAATCTTCCATTTTCCCTTGCCAACCTTGAGTATCTATGTGGTTGAAAAACTATTGCCAGTTTTCTATCGGGGAAAGCCTCTCTCGCCCCTTTGATGGTGTTCCTTATTTCGTCAGGGGTGTGCGCATAGTCATCTACAAGATACAGGTCTTTCTCTTCGTTGTAACCCCTGATAGTGAACCTTCTATCAGCGGAAACATAGTTAGCAAGAGAATATCTTATAATCTCAGGGCTTATCCCAAATTGACGCGCCATTGCAATTGCCCCCAGCGCATTGTAGATGTTGTACTCACCCGGTGTGTTGAGTTCAAAAACTCCCAAGGATTTTTCAGCTTCAAAAACCTCAAAAGTTTGTTTTAGTCTCTCTATGGAAAGTCTTTTGAAGCGATAATCGCCCCCATGTTTCCCAAAGGAAATATATCTTCTGCCACTGAACAACATCCTGAGCACGTCGTCATCATGGTTGTACACGAGTTCTCCTGAAACGCCTTTCGCAAAAAGGAGCATATGATCCAAAAAATTCTCGTGGTTGTTGTTATAATGTTCAAGGTGATCGAATCGGACATTGGTAATCAAAGCGTGATCTACTTTGAAAGAGGCAAAAAAACCATCGGATTCATCCAGCTCTGTTATAGATATATCTCCACCACGTCTGTAATTGGCATGTTCCAGGAAGGGGACTTTTCCTCCAAGGAAAACTGTTGGATCTTTTTTAGCATCAATGAAAATCTTTGAAAGCATTGCTGTAGAGGTGGTTTTTCCATCTGTGCCCGTAACGCATATTGATTCTTTTTCGGAAAGCACTTTCTTAAGTAGTTCCATGCGGTACAAAACAGGAATACCGCCTTTTACAGCGGCAATGAGTTCAGGGTTATTCTTTGAAACTGCAGTTGTTCTGACTACCATATCAGGATTGCTGACATTCTGTGGAGAATGCCCGATAAATATCTGGATATTATTCTCCCTTAAATATTCGACTCTCTCATTTTCTTCATAATTTGAGCCGCAAATCCCATGACCCTCAGCCGCCAAATGGAGCGCGAGACTGCTCATGCCAATCCCGCCGATTCCAATAAAATGATATTTCAACGCGATTCCTCCCGAATTATGTTTTCGATGATTAACTCGACTGGTTCCTTAAAAACAGGGGTAGACAATGTTTTTCTACTCAAGCTATTTTCAATTCTGGAAAGAAGCAGTTCTGGTGTAACCGCATTTTCAAGTATAACATATCCCAGACCGAGTTTTTCCAACGAAACGGCGTTGTAATATTGATGATTTTCGGCTGCTCCGCTCCAGGGTATAACAATAGCCTTTCGACGGTAATTTATTATTTCCGCAACTGAGGTTGCTCCACCTCTGGTTATGACTAGATCGGCTTTAGCTACATATTCATGAAGGTCATCAATGTATTCAAAAGCTTTGACAAATGGGTATTTCTCAAAGCTCTTAAGTTCATTTCCTTTTCCCGTTACGTGCAAAAACTGTAAATTTGTTTCATTCCAATTGACTAAATCGTAAAGCTCCAACATCTTTTGATTGATAAAAGAAGATCCTTGGCTACCTCCCATGACAACAATAAGGGCTTTGTTAGGGGTAAAACCCAACTCTTCGAAGATCTCTTCACGCCTTCTTCGAATCTGCCTTACAGGATTACCGGTAAAGCGAGCCTTATAGGCGAACTTTCCAAATTTTTCAATGCTTTCCTCAAAGCTCACGAAAACAGCAGTTGCATATTTCACGAGCCTTTTATTCGCCATACCTGGCAAAGCATTTTGTTCATGCAAGAAAATAGGAATGTTTAATCTTCTTGCCGCTAATACAACAGGAAAAGAAACATAACCACCGCTTGAGAATAGAAAATCCGGCTTGAATTTTTCCATTTCTTTTTTGACAAGTTTCGCTTGCACTAGATGTTCAAGAATGACTCTGATGTTTGATGGTTTGTATATGGGTCTCAGCAGTCCTCGCACTTTCAACGGGATTTTCCTGACATTTGAAAAATCCCGCTCGACTCTTTTATCATCAAGACGTCCGGCGATTGTAAAATAAAGAAATTTGGTATCATACTTTTTTGAAAGCCGTTGAGCAACGGCAAGTACCGGGTAATAGTGGCCACCGGTTCCGCCACCACATAGTGCCACTCTCAAGTCAGCCAACGTCCTCTTCTCCCTTTTCAAGAATAATAGAAAACGTGATTCCGAGCCCCAAAATTAAAGAGATCAGAGAAGAACCGCCGTAGCTCACAAAGGGAAGGGTGACTCCAGTAGGCGGGAAGAGACCAAGATTTACTCCAATATTGACACTCGCCTGAAGAAAAACATAAAATCCAAAGCCTATCACAAAAAGCTTGCCTTCAGTGTTTCTGACATATCTAAGGGCTATCTGGGAAAGTATCATGACAAAACCAACATATGAGAACATAAGAAGGAACATGCCAATTATTCCCCATTCCTCACCTATGGTAGCAAAAATGAAGTCTGAATAACTCACAGGTAGATAGTATTTAACCACTCCCATTCCAAGTCCTCTTCCAAAGGTATTGCCTGAAGAGATGGCCATAAGGCTGTATGAAACCTGCTCATGGCTTTGCCCTTTGAGGGAAGAAAAAAACTCTGACAATCTCTCAAGTTGATATGGTTTTATAAGCTCTGCTTTTAGCATAAAAACCCCAAACAAAACAACTGATAAAAAAAGAATCAACAGGTGTGCTGGCTTAGCGCCTCCTAAAATCATCATGATAAGAACAATGGAAAGCATAATAATCGATGTGGATAGATCCGGTTCCATAAACGTTAGCCCTATGATAGGTGCGGAAAGAAGAAGAGGCACGATCACTGTGTTCCAGAAATTAGTTTTCTCTTTGTCTAATTTTCCAAAATGGACCGATAAAATCAAAAGCAAAACGAGTTTCGCAAATTCAGAAACCTGTATTGAAAAACTCCCCAATTCAATCCATCTATGGGCTCCACCCCTGCTCTGTGAGAAAAGCACAAAAATGAGAAGAAAAATAATTGTCGGATAGTAAAAGAGAAAAGAAAGGCGATAATGGGTGCTTCCCCCCATGAAGATTGCTATAGAAGCAAGCAAAAGGCCTATAAAAAATGATATCAGCTGCCTTTGGAGATACTCCGAAGCATAAAAACCGATTAGCCTGGCTTCCATACTCAGGCCTGCACTGTATATGAAAACAAATCCCATGGCAAGCATGATGCTAACAAAAACGCTCAAAATGATTATCTGACTTTTCATTTTATCGTACCAACCGTCTTCCTTAGCTTTTTGACTTCATTTATAAAATCCGCGCCGCGCTCTTTGTAACTTCTGTATTTATCAAAGCTGGACCCCCCCGGACTAAATAAAACGATATCACCAGGGAAAGCAGCTTTATGCGCTTTTTCAACTGCCTGCTTCATGTTATCCACTATTTCGTAGTTAATGTTGTGGTCGAGTTTTTTCAACAGTCCAAGACTATCTCCAATGATAATCGTTTTTTTCAATTCCTTCAGCTTTGGCAGCAGTTCACTATAGCTTTCATTCTTTCCCTTACCTGCAAGGATTAAAACTACCTTGGAGGGCTGGAAATTTTCTAGTGCTTTTACTACTGCGTGAGCATTTGTCGCTTTGGAGTCATCGATATATTTTATATCTTCCATAAATTCCACTTCCATCAACCGATGTTCAGGATAACGATAAGATGCTAATTTCTCAAAGGCATCAAATACCGATATTCCTAAAAAGTGAGAAAGCGCAATTGCAACCAGGGCATTTTCCCTGTTATGCCTTGTTTTAATGTACGTGCTCAAATCAAGCTGCGCTTTGTGAAATTTCATAATTCCATCTTTGAGAGATAACAGCCCTTCTCCATCTATTGAGAATGGAATAACATGGCCATTTTTCGCTTCATCCAGTGCGTCAACCAGTTCTGTTCTCAAAATTGAATAGCCTCTTGTTAATTTAACTATCTTCTTCTTTTGCGACAAATATTCTTCAAAAGACCCGTGGTAATCGAGATGATCTTCCGCCACATTTAGAATACTCGAAAGATGAAAAAGCGGTTCCTTCGAATTGAACCAATTAAGTTGAAATGAACTAACTTCCAAAACATAAAAATCGTAATCGCTCTTTATAACGGTTGCCAGAGGTACACCTATATTTCCACCAACAAAGACCTTTAGCCCTTTTTCCTTCATTATATGCCCAAGCATAGTTGTGGTGGTGGTCTTTCCATTTGTACCGGTTACACCTATGAAAACACCGTTTTTTCTCTTCTTGAGCTCTTTTAGTGAAAACTCGAGTTCGGTCGTCATGGGTTTACCAGTTGAAATAATGTTCTGACCGATTTCACTGGTGGGTGAGACACCGGGACTCAATATGAAGAAATCAGATTCAAGAATCCTTTCTGTATGGCCGCCTTCTTCAAAGAGAATCCCCTCTTTTTCAAGGTAAGATCTATATTCTCCTCGAATCTTTTCCTGTTCTGAAACAAAGCACTGCCATTCTGGATACGTGTTTCTCACATATTTTAAAAGCTCGAAATTCGAGGCTCCCAATCCTATAAATCCGACTTTGTTCACCAATTACCCCTCCAAGCAAGTAATCCAATTAGTGAAAATACAAGTGCTACGGTGGAAAATCTGAAAGCAATCATGGATTCATGCCAACCTGAAAGTTCGAAATGATGATGAACAGGAGCCATTTTAAACACTCTTTTCTTTCTCAGCTTGAAAGAACCCACCTGAATAATATCACTTAAAGTTTCTATTAGAAAAATAAACCCAAAGAAAAGAAGGTAAATCTCCCGTCCTGTCAGGGCCATAGACACCGCAAAAATACCTCCAAGGGAAAGCGAACCGGTATCACCCATAAAGACTTTCGCTGGATACCAATTGTGCCATAAAAATCCAAAAAGTGCGCCTACTAACGCCGAATATAGATTACTATGATACCCCAGAACAATCAAGGGAAATACCGAAGCAATATATACACTGCCAGCCAATCCATCTACCCCATCTGTGAGGTTCACCGCATTCGCAGTACCTACTATCGTAACCATAGAAAAGGGAAAGTAAAACCAACCTATATCCAGGCTTTTTTCTGTAAAGGGAATGAGAAGATATGTATGAGGATTAATGCGTTGAACGATATATACGATAAAAAAAGCAAAAAGAAATTCCAATGTTAGCCTTGTCAAAGCGCTTATGCCAGCTGCATTCTTCTTCACCAGCTTAGCTAAATCATCCATAGCCCCAACAATTCCAAAAAGTATTCCGGCTGCGATGGGGATCAATAAGTCTGAATCTTTGCTGAAAAGGAACACTACCAACAGCGCTATCGGTATGAAAACCAATCCAGCCGAAGTAGGAGTTCCCGTTTTATGATTGTGCAAATCGGGTCCTTCCTCACGAATAAATTGTCCGATTTTTTTCCTTTTCTGTAATTTTTCAAAGGGGTATAAAAGTAGAAGAACCCCAAAAAAGGAAAGAAAAAAAAGTGTTAATTCATCCATTTTTTGCTAACTTCTCCTTAAAAGCGTTCAAAACCCTTTCCAACCTGACACCCCTTGATGCCTTGAAGTAAACAAGCGTTCCTTTTTTAACACGTTTTATTAGCTGTTCTACTATGGCCTCTATTGAATCAGCTATGAAAGCTGGGTCAATAACTTCAGCGATGTACTCTACCTGAGGATCAACATTATAGAGAATCACCTCATCAAAATCTTTTAGCAATTCGGCGAGTTTATGATGTGTTTCTTTGGAAAAAGCTCCTTGTTCAAGAATTGAACCAATCACTGCGATTCTTTTTCCTTTGGATAATTTCGCAATCGCTTCAACGGCAACCATTACCGATTCTATACTGCTGTTGTAACAGTCGTTTATCACTCTTATTCCAGCGAAATCATGGACTTTGAATCTGTTGTCAAAGGGCAGAATAGAATCCAGTAAAAAAAGTTCTGGTAATTCAATTTCCATGGCAAAGAGTGTCAAATAAGCTGCCATTAAGTTCATGACCTGTCCTTTATTCCAGATCCCTTTCAACCTCAACAAACGCTTTTCACCGTTGAAGTTCAGCACAACCATGGTATTTCCGGTGATGTAACGATATCCCTCAAGCAAGAGTTCCCCATTTTTTTCGCCAAAAAACAACGTTTGGAAAGGGGCTTTTTCCAGCCTTTCAACAATTCTTCTGTCATCACCGTTTGCCACAGCAATATCATCAGTTTTAAGTTTTGAAAAGATGGAAAATTTCTCTTCAAAAAGCTCTTGATGGGACTTGTAATTTCCAAGATGAGCTGATCCCACATTGGTTAGTATTGATATATTAGGCCTAACAAGTTCAACAAGCTTTTTTATGTCTCCTCTTTGATCAGCAGCAAATTCAAAGATTGCATACTTGCTTGAAACAAGAGCCTCTCTGTTCTCAAGAATCGCGAGCGGAATTCCTATTTCCGTGTTGTAATTTCCGGGTGTTTTAAAAACGGGAGCATTCTTCAAAAGAGCCTGGTAAAGCAATTCTTTCGTAGTGCTTTTACCATTTGAACCCGTAATGCCAATCCTGAAATCAATTGCCATGTTATTCAAGATCCTTTTTGCCGATTCATAAAGCAGTTTACATGAATCTGTCACCGTGAAAACGCGTTTATCTGAAAATCTCTTTGTGGTTATGGCTAAAAAAGCGCCCTGTTCAAGGGCGTCTTTAACAAAGTCATTTCCATCAAAATGCTTCCCTTTCAAAGCGATGAAAATATCACCGGGTTTTATTTTCCTCGAATCTATCTTCAACTTCTTCCCTTCAGTTAGTTTCAGAAATTCAACGATAATCCTTTCATCTATCACCTTTTTATGAGCCTCCGAAATTTCTCATTGAGAATATGCTTAACCATTTCTTTGTCGTTGAAAGGAATTAACTCATCATCGATGACTTGAAATTCCTCATGGCCTCTACCAGCAATAACCACCATATCCTGCCTGTTTGCCAGCGTGAGCCCAACAGATATCGCCTCTTTCCTATCCGGAATAATAAGATAAGGTTTCAATTTGCTAATCCCTTCTTCGATATCTTTAAGGATCTCTTCAGGATCTTCGTGCTTAGGGTCATCCGATGTGAGAATCACCACATCGGAGAATCTCGACGCTACCTCACCCATAAGCGGGCGTTTTCCCTTGTCAGCATTTCCTCCGGCCCCAAAAACAAGTATAATCCGCCCTTCAACGAGCCTTCGGGCGGTTTTCAATAGCTTTTCCAATGCATCTGGAGTATGTGCAAAATCTACAACCACTTCAAATCCATATTTGGAAGCCTCTTCAACGAATTCAAATCTTCCCGGAACACCAGTAAAGGTGGAAATGGCTTCGATAACGTGTGTTGTGTCATAGTTCAGCGCCTCCATAATCGCAATGACGGCTGCTACATTATAAGCATTATGTTCTCCTATCAATCTGGTGTAAACCTTCTGTGTAGAACCAAAAGGAGTTGCTATGTCGAAGTACATGCCTGAACGTGTCATCTCAAGATTTTCTATCCTGTAATCTGATTCGTCTCCAAAGCCATAAGTTAAGATTTGATCCCGCTGTAGAGGAATATTAGCTATGTTTATTCGGTCGGCGTTGACCACGGCTTTTCCCGAAGGTTTCATCAAATTAAAAAGCCTTAGCTTTGTAGCATAGTAGTCTTCGAAGGACTCGTGAAAATCGAGATGATCACGGGTTATATTGGTAATAGCGGCAACATCAAACTGCATACCTGAAACCCTATGCATAGCCAAAGCATGAGAAGAGACTTCCATTACAAAATACTCATAATTTTCCTCAACGGATTTCTTGAGATATTTCGCGAGAGTAGGAGCCCCTGGCGTCGTATTTTTTGGATTTCTCGATTCTTTTCCCGCAATGTAGTTGACTACGGTCCCTACAAGAGAGCAGTTTTTTTCAAAAGTGTCAAGAACATGCTTTACAAGGGAAGTGACGGTCGTCTTTCCGTTAGTGCCAGTAACACCGATAGTGATAAGCTTTTCATAGGGGTGATCCGCTTGCTCCATAAACAACAGCGCTTCTGCCTTTCTGCTGCTTCTGACGTAAATAATAGGAATTCTTATTTGGTTTGAAACAATGGGATCTTCCGCAATTAAAGCAATCGCACCCTTTTCCTGAAGATCTTCTGCAAGCACGTGAGAATCGAAGTAGGCTCCTTTAATACAGATAAAGAGGTCATTGGGCTTTAGAAAACGGGAGTTACTAGCAACTGAAGAAATCTCTGGGTTAGTTCCATCCATATTTACCGTTTGAAGGACGAGATCACCGAGGAGCTCAATTACGCGGGATAACTTCATCGATCACCCCCCTTTCAATGGTTGTATTTTATCACCTATTGGAGAGCTTGACAACAAGAAAACAAAATGCTAATATAGATTAGCAGTCTATTGAGGTGAGTGCTAATGAGCGCCAGGGATTCCGAGAAAAAGCCAAAACTCAATAACAGACAGGTGAAGATACTTTATTGCATCGTTAAAGAGTATATCACATATGGTAAACCTGTTAGTTCCCAGCAGGTTTTGCAACGCTCTAACATCAATTACAGCTCCGCAACTGTTCGCAATGATATGCGAAGGCTTGAATTCCTGGGATATATTTTTCAGCCCCACACATCAGCTGGAAGAATTCCAACTGATAAAGGACTGAGGTTTTATTTCAATTCTATTCAAAAGCTCGCCTCGGATTTTGAAGACAACAGCGCATCTATTTCCTTGCGCCAGACCGCTATTGTCGCAGATGTGGAGAAAATCTTAAAGGTTACCGCCAAAGCACTTTCAAAGGTAACCATGACCTATGCGGTGATTGAAAAGCCAAAACAGGAAAAATTATTGGTTAAGCACATCGCCATTTCGCCTATATCACAAAACTATTTCGGTGTAACCCTGGTTACGGATTTGGGTGTTACCGTGAATTCAACAGTATATATTGGTCACAATTTTACCCATTACGAAGACCTCCAACAACGGCTTAACGATGCTATCAAAGGAAAAATGATAGGCGAGATAAAAAAAGGTCTAAAAGAACTCAAACTGCTCAACGACCACTGGTACAACGAGGAAATTGAAGAGATGCTGTATATACTTCAAAATGTTTTTGAGTGCGAAGAGGAAAACCGATATGTAAAATACGGTCTTGAATATATCGTATCTTCAAATGCGTTAAATTGGCAGGATATTGTTGGGCTGATAAAGCACACGGAGGACCAGGACAGGCTAAAAAATCTGATTGATAAATTTTCCCATTTTGAAGAGAAGGTAATCATAGGAAATGAACTTGGAATAGAGGATCTAAAGAATTTTTCCTTGTTTATTTCCGGATACAAGAAATTTGACGAGCGTCTTGGAACCATAGCCATTATCGGGCCGAAGATATTACCTTATGAAAAAATTTACGCATATCTAAAATACATGTCGAATCGTTTATCAGAAGTATTCAGCAAGCGATGAATCGGAGGTGATAGATATCATGGAAGAAAAAAAGGAAAAACCCAAAAAGGCGAAAACCGCTTCTCAGATCTTGAAAGAAAAGATAAAGGCTCTTGAGAAAAAACTCAAAGAAAAAGATGAAAATATAAAGAACCTTGAAAATCAGTTGGCAAGAATGAAGTCTGAATTTCATAATTACCGCATGGCTCTTCAAAGAGAACAGGAAGTTCTCATTAATAGAGAAAAGGAGAATGTTATTTTCAAATTAATAAGCTTACTTGAAGACTTTGAGCGGGCTTTAAATCATGGGAATAGCACCTCTGAAAACTTTGTCAAGGGTGTCCGAATGCTCTACAAGCGCCTTGCCGCAATACTTGCTGAAGAAGGCGTAGAGGAAATTTTGCCCGCTACCGGTTCACCCTTTGACCCTTTCAGGGACGAAGCGGTGGAGACCGTGGAATCTGATTCTGCTGAAGAGATGACCATCCTGGAAGTTAAAGAAAAGGGATACAAATATGCCAGCAAAATTTTGAAAGCGCCCAAGGTTGTGGTTGCCGTTAAACCGAGAGTACAAGAGAGAGAACATTCTGATGACACCCCATCCGGGCAGTGAACGGCGGTGAGGTTATGACAACTAGAAAAGATTATTACGAAATTCTTGGCGTTCCAAGAGATGCCACTAAGGAAGACATAAAAAAGGCATACAGGAAGCTAGTGAAGCAATGGCACCCGGATGCGTACAAGGGGAGCGACAAGAAAAATGCTGAGGAGAAATTCAAAGAAATCCAGGAAGCCTACGAGGTATTAAGTGACCCGCAAAAACGTTCCATGTACGATAGGTTTGGGTATGTAGGCGAGCCCAGCTATTCTGGCGGAAAGACTTCCGGAAATAGTGGAGGTTTTTTTGAAGACATCTTTGGTGATTTTCAGGATATCTTCGACGTCTTTTTTGGCGGTTCAAGGACAGCTCATAGTACAAGAACTCATAGAAGCGTGAAAGGTGAGGACATACACGCTACCATAACAGTGGAACTTAAAGACACCATAAACGGGAAAACCACCTTTCTCGAGTACAACAGAAAAGCAACATGCAACGCTTGTAACGGTACCGGGGCAGAAAACGGCACAAGTTTCTCAACATGTCCACGATGTAATGGGACAGGTACGGTAACAGAAGAGCACAGATCCTTTTTTGGTGTCTTCACCAACACACACGTCTGCGAGGCTTGTGGAGGAACGGGGAAAATAATCAACAAAAGATGCCCTGCTTGCCATGGTACGGGAACTGTTCAAGAAAGGCACCGTGTCAGAATAAACATCCCACCTGGAGTAGAAGATGGCGCTACCATCAGACTTGCAGGCCAGGGAAATTCTGGAAGGTATGGAGGTCCAAACGGTGATCTGTATGTTCGTGTCAGAGTTAGCATGCCTCCATATTACAGGAGAAGTGGTAATGATATTTTATACACCGTAGAAATTGACTATACTCAGGCTGCTTTGGGCACTGTTGTTAAAATTCCTTTACCCGAAGGAAGTTATGAAAATCTTAAGATTCCCGCCGGTACTGACCCGGGTACTGTATTCAAATTGAAAGGATACGGCATCCCTTCAATGAGCAGCGGAAGGCGCGGGGATATATTGGTTACGGTAAAGGTAAAAATTCCCAAACCTTCTTTGAAAGAAAAGAAATTATTGGAAGAATTAGCAAGGACTAAAGGCATCTCGAGATAATGCCTCATTAATGCAAATGTATAATGCAAGGCGGTACCTTAACAGGTTGCCGCTTTGTTTTTTGATATAATGACAGAGGTTAACCGCCAATTGAAAGAGGTGATAACGTGAGTCCTGGCAAGGCTTTCAAAGATTATTTTGTCATTACTCTTGGTTCTTTGATAACAGCCATAGCAATTGTATCTTTTCTGATCCCCAATAACATTATAGCTGGTGGTGTAAGCGGTCTAGCAATAATTTTTTATAAAATGTTTGGCTGGTGGGTAGGTCTTCAAATGCTCGCTTACAACGTGGTTCTTTTCACACTTGCTTTTGTATTACTTGGTGTGGGTTTTGGTGTTAAATCCATTTATTCAGCCGTTATTCTGTCGGTCTTTATAGATGTACTTCAATATGTAAAAATTCCCATTTTTCTGGCTTCCAGCGTACAAGATGGAGGGCTTCTTGTAGCGATCTACGGCGGAGCATTAGCAGGAATAGGGATGGGCATGGTACTCTGGCGTGGTGCTTCGACCGGTGGAACAGATATTGTGGCAATGATTCTCAGCAAATATTTTCACATAAGCACAGGGATAGGGCTCCTGTTGGTCGATACCATAATAACAACAATTGCCATATTAGTTTTTGGCCCTCTTGTTGCTATGTATGGTATTATCACCATTTTTACAACTAGCAAGACCATTGACGGGATTCTCGAGGGATTTGGAAACACACGAACAGCTTTCATAATAACAGACAAGTTTGAAGAAGTGAAGACCAGGATACTGGAAGAAATGGAAAGAGGGGTTACTCTGCTCAATGCTGAGGGGGGATTCACACGGAAAAAAAGGCCTGTGTTAATGGTATCGCTGAGACGAAGGGAGTTAGGGCAATTAAGGCGTATAATCAAAGAAGAAGATCCAGATATATTCATGATCGTCGTCAATAACGCAGAAGTATTTGGAGAAGGCTTTAAACATTTAAATTAACGGGGAGGCAATATGAATTTTCTAACGCTTGACAGTTCTTCGCAGAGGTTAATGGTTGCGGTTAAAGCCAAAAGCAAAGAAGCGGGAGTTATACTTAACTCCGTTGGCAAACATGGCGCCTTTCTTATAACGGCTATGCAGGATTTATTAACATATGTTGGTCTCAATCCTTCAGAACTCGATTTTGTCGGATGCGGTATCGGTCCTGGATCTTTAACTGGCTTGAGAGTAGGCATATCAACAATAAAGGGGTTTGCATTCCCCTTCAATCTTTCCGTAGCGGTTTTTTGTTCCCTTGATGTACTGGCAATTGCATCTTTGAACGTTGAAGAAAAAGGTGTGGTGATCCGAAGAGGAAGAGAAGGGCATTATTATTGGCGCAGGTATAGGTTAACCAGCGATGAGTTGATACAAGAAACCTCCCCAGCTTTTTCCCCTCTTGAAGAGTTGAAAAAAGAGCTAAATTCCGACGAAATAGTTGTTTTTGAAGACCACGATTACTCCTTGGATTTACCGGGAATGAGCATGAGGCTCGCAAAGCCACCGGCAATAGAAGACCTTTTGAGACTAACTGAAAAATCTTATGAAAAAAGGGAGTTTGTCAACCTCAGGGAATTAGCCCCATACTACTTGCAAAAATCCGTTGCTGAAATCAATTGGGAAAAAAGGCATGGAAGCAAAAAAAGCCCTTGAAGAAATTTTTAAGGAACTGCATAAACATTACAATCCCCATGGATGGTGGCCTGCCGAGACACCTTTTGAAGTAGCGGTCGGTGCTGTGTTAACCCAGAGCACAAATTGGCACAATGTAGAAAAAGCCATAAGAAATCTCAAAAAATTGAAGGTCCTCTTGCCTGAAGGCCTTTACGAACTGCAAGATGTACTTTTACAGGAAGCGATCAAACCGGCGGGTTTTCACACACGGAAATCAAAGGCCGTTAAAGCAGTAGCAAAACTCTTTTTGAGTTTAAATGCCAAGGATGAGCTTTTAGAAATCAGAAAGAAGCTCCTGTCAATCAAGGGGATAGGTAAAGAAACGGCCGATTCTATACTTTTATACGCTTTGGAGAAGCCCATATTCGTCGTTGATGCCTACACATTTAGATTTCTTGAGAGGTATGGCATCGAAACTTCAAAGAATTACGACAAAGTTCAAGCCCTTTTTCACAATGCCTTCCAGAACGATGTGAATTTATTTCGGGAATTTCATGCCCTTATTGTAGAACATTCAAAAACCCTATGCAAAAAGAAACCGGATTGCGAACATTGCTTCCTGAAAAAATGCAAAAGGGCAACCGTTACCGGTGCCCTTTGAGTATCAAATATGCAACGGGTTCCCTTCCAACCCCTCGACAGCATCTCTTATAGCTTCGGAAATTGTTGGGTGTGGATGAATAACCTCAGAAAGGTCTTTAAGCGTCATCCTTTTCTTGATTGCCAGAACCAATTCCATCAAAGTTTCACTCACATGGGCACCCACAAGGCTTCCACCAACAATAGTACCCTTAGCATCTACCACGAGTTTTACAAAACCATCCCGTTCGCCCATCGTGTTTGCCCTGCCATTTGCACTCATTGGGAAGAGAAAGCTCTTGAGCCCATCTTTTAAACCATCTTCCTCTTCTTTTAAGCCCACAGACGCCACTTCTGGAGTTGAGTAAACCACAGATGGGAAAGCATTGAAATCTATTTCAGGGTTGTTTCCAGATAATTTTTCAGCTACATATACACCTTCAGCGCTGGCAACATGGGCAAGCATTACTTTCCCACGAGCGTCTCCTATAGCGTAGACATTCGGAAGACTGCTTTTAAAATCTCTATCAGTTATAATTGCCCCTTTATTTGTATCGATTTTTTTCTCGAGACCTTTGGGAATAACGGGTTCTCTTCCGATGGCAACTAAAACCCTTTCAGATGAAAATTCCATTTCGTTGTTGAGCTTTATGTTGAAAGTCTCAGATTTTTCGATCTTTTTGACTGCTGTGGAAAGCAAGACTTTAATACCCCGACGGGTCAACGATTTTTCAATAGCCTTTGACACATCAATATCTTCATTGGGAAGAAGGCGATTCATCATTTCAACTATGGTTACAGAGCTTCCAAGGTTTGAAAACAACGTCGCCATTTCTATGCCAATAACTCCTCCACCGATTATCACTATACTCTGAGGAATACTTTCCATCGTAAATACGTCGTCTGAATTCCACACACCTTCGACTCTGAGAGTCGCGGGAATTTTTGGTTGCGAGCCGGTTGCAATAACATAGTAATCTCCCTTCAACTCTTCACCTGATTCCTCAACGTAGAAATTACCTCTATCGAAATAGGCGGTTCCTTTTATAATAGCCACACCATATTTTTTCAGCAATGCCTCCGTCCCTTTGCGGGACATTAAAATGGAACGTTCCATATGTTTTTTCATGCCTTTAAGGTCATAACTTAACTCCCCCGAGAGCCCCAGGCGTTTTCCCTTTTCTTTAATTCCAGCATAAAGGCCTGAGACATAGAGCAAGGCTTTGGTGGGTATACAGCCGACATTTGTGCAGGTACCCCCAAAGTGCTTCTTTTCCACAATAGCCACCTTTTTGCCGCGTTGAGCAAGTCTTATGGCACAGTCACTTCCCCCCGGGCCACCACCGATAACCACTACATCAAATTTTCTCATGGTACACCTCCTTCACTTTCTCATGAAAATAACCGGGATTTTCATCTCATCCTGTGAAAGCCCACCATGTCTGCCTCTCATGGAATGCTCCTGCCCTGTATATTTAAAGCAAAAGGATCCGTCTCTTTCGGGAATCACAACGACTTCGCCAATTCTATCCAAAAAGCCCGGCTCAGGAATGCCACCGAAAAGATCGAGCTCCAATGTTTCTTTTCTTAAAAGGACTTTTAATTTCCCTGGATATTTTTCTTCAATGATAGCTTTCAATCTTTCGGGTTCGTGGGTATGAAGGTATGTCGCACGATGTTCACCGGTTGGCAAAGCATATAGTAAATCGTAAATATCCCTGTCATGCCTTGACCACCAGATTTCTTCCTCCCATGGTGTACTTATCTGGCCATGGTCAGAAACGATAAAGAAAGCCACCTTTTTCTTTCTGATTCTCATGAAAAAGTCCTCAATTATTTTCAATAACCAATATGACTCCAGCTCATAGGCTTCCGAACTCGGACCATATCTGTGTCCATAAGTATCGATAAGCCCCCAATAAACAAAAGTAAGACTTTCATGGGAACCAGATTTTAAAAGAGAATGGAGCTCTTCAAAGGTGTCCCCGATTCCATATACACCCTTTGAATGCCCGCCATTACTGTGCATACGGGATAATCCGGTGTTCACAAAGCTTTTTGAAGTAATCAAATAACCTTTCACGCCATTTTCGTATAGCTGTTGAAAAACCGTCTGGACAGGTATAAATTTCAGTGGATCAAAGCCTATACGGCTAAGAGAATCCCTTTCCTGATAGAGTGGTGTAAGTTCTATCATATTGACAATAGAACCGTACTCCTTCAAATAAAGCGTATATCCGAGCATACCGTGCTTGGCAGGTGGAACACCTGTGAAATAGCTAGTTAAAGCCGCTGTTGTAGTTGAGGGGAATACAGAAGTCATATAACTGAGGCTGGTATTACCAATAATTTCGAATTTTCCTCTTTTAAGCAATTTTTCAACTGTCGCATATCTAAGAGCATCAATGATAAAAACAACAATGTTATCAATATCTGAAAGGTCTATTTTATCCTGTTTAAAGGGAAAAGCTGGATAAGGACTATGTCCACAAAAATGCGCAATCAATCCCGATGAAAAATTGGAAATAGCTCTTCTTTTATAATCTGGCAACATATCATATTCATCAAGCATGATACCACCTCTAAAAAAGCGGGGCTAGAGCCCCGCATCAATTTTACCCCTTCACTGCGCCTTTTGTAAGGCCTCCTACAATATAATCTTGTAAAATGAGGAAAAATGTGATCATGGGAATAGCACCTATGAGCGCTGCAGCAGTAAAAGGCCCCCAACTTGTTTCAAATCTCCCTGAGAACTGCTGAAGCCCAACGGCATAAGTCCATTTATTAATGTCCTGCAAGAAAATGCGCGCCATGACAAATTCGTTAAAAATACCCATAAAGGTGAGAATGGCTATAACTGCCAGGATTGGTCGCGCAAGCGGTAAGACTATCCTCCAGAAAGTCTGGAATCTTGTTGCACCATCGATCATAGCCGATTCTTCCAGGGTATCAGGTATTGTATCGAAATATCCCTTTATAAGCCAGATGTTGAAAGCAATTCCACCTGAATAGACGAATATCAATCCGCTAAGACTATTCAACCCAAGAAAAGGAATATAGTTCCCCATAAATTGCAGCAAAGCGTATATGGCTATCATGAACATGATAGACGGGAACATTTGAATGAGGAGCAAAAAGAGGAGCCCTTGTGAACGCCCAAAAAAGCGCATCCTGCTGAAAGGATACGCCGCAAGTGCGGCTACTGTGACGCTTATCAAAGCAACCATAAGGGCAACTATTATAGAGTTCATTATCCATTTGGTGAAGTAAAAATACGTGCTTTCCTTGGGCATCCATATCTGATTGCTCCTGAAAAGCAACCTATCTATTTTCTTTAACTGGGGATTGTACTGGCTGGAATAGCTTGAGGGATAGTCAAGCAAGTCCGAGATCTTCCGTGAAGCTCTCTGATATTTGGCATTGAAAACCTGGAAATATTTGTTGTAATTGGCGATCATAAGCGTAAATTCATCAAGGGTAACAGGTGTTCCGAGAAAACGCAAATGAATGTAATCATAGATCTTTTCTTTCAACAATGCCTCATGAGCACTTAGCTCTGAGATGGCTTCGCTGAGTACACTGGTACCTTCTGTTATGTTGTCTTGTGCTTCTTTGAAATCTTTGTACCAGGTAAAGTCGCGATAACGCTTATTGTATTTGTACCCGAAACATTCAGAAACAATTTCGCCAGCTTTTTCTGCGTAGGTTTCAGCAGCTGTGATATCGGTAATATTCTCAGCCACGATCGTATGTGCGTATTCCAGCTTTATGATCTCTACATTGGCGTTGTATTTTTCAAGAAGTTTATTATAGCTATTAGTCAACTCAGCTATCTTCTGCTCAAGCAGCACCTTTCTCTTTTTAAGTTCGTTTAGTTCGTTTTGGGCGGTCGCAATTCCTGTCTCAAGAGATCTGGCATCTCCCACAACTTTTTCAATATCAGGTATGACTCTTAAAAGATTTATTCTGGAAGCCTCCAGGATCTCAAGAGCCTTTTTGATCTCCGAATTGTTCGTATTGGCAGTGAGAATACCAGCTCTCTCTACAAACCAGCCCAGATCTGATTCAATATTCAAAAGCGCCGCGTAGATATCGTCCTTATATCCCAGTTGTTTAAAGTCAGCTATGATACTTTCCAGGCGTTTGTAAAAGTCCGATAACTCCTCGGGTTTTTCCGCTTCAGTTGGCTTTATGTTTGGACCTTCAAGAGCTTTTTCAATCACCGATTTTAACGACCTCAGTCTTCCAGATTCAGGAACAAGTATCGGTATCGCTACTGACATGGATTCGCGTAACTCAGCTCTACCAGCAAGAGATTGTTCAATAAATTTCTCCTTCTGGCTGATTTCATTCTCAACATCTGAAAGTTCTTCTATCGCTGCACTATAATCGGTATAATCTGTCCCGAGAGCTTTAGTCTTTGCAGTTTTCAATTCATCTTTTAACTGCTTAAACAATGTCTCAATTTCATCCCAGCTGGCTTTAGCAGCTTTAAAAGAGTTATAAAGCCCTTCTCTTTCGTTTTTTATCTTTCCAGATAGATCTTCAGGAAGATCTTTTTCTAACCTGCTGATATATTTTCTTATGAACTTATAATATTCGTTTTTTCTCCATTGGCTGTATTCAGCACCGTTTGTCGAGATGTATTCAGAGGTTCTCGAAAGACTTTCAAGAACCTCAGACTTCATCTCAAAGTCGAGGTCATCCAATAAGCTGGATAAATTCGTGGCAGCGTTCAAAATCCCTATCCGCATTTTGTCAAAATCTCGCAAAAAGGATTTTAATTTTAGGGCGTCATCGAGCTTAACATTGTCCAGAAAGAAGATAAATTCACCATTAGTTGATGGTTTTAAAGAGGAAAGAATTTCAAGAGCCGCTGCCGATTTTACATTGTCATCTTCTGCATTCTTGAGTTCTTCGAGCTTTTCGTCGATTAGCTTAAGATCTTCTTCCCTCAGTCGATTTAAAGCTAAAATCATTTTCTTATCAATATCAGCACCAAGGACTTCATCTGCGCTTGCAAAAGAAGTGCCAAGATCAGAAGCGATTTGCTTTGATTCTGACATCAGAGCCTCAAATTTGTTGAGATATTTCTCTACGGTGTTGTTGATCGACTTCTCGCTTTTATCCCTGAACCGCCCGAGTTTGTAGGTTGCTTCCTGAATATCAAGGATAAGTCTTTGCACGCTGCGCTCGGGGAATAACAAGTTCTTATAGTGTTGCAAAGTAACCCTGGTGGAAAATAAATTTGGAGAAAAGGCGGCCTGGTCGCGCCTTACAGAAGTTGATATTAGCCATACCATTGGAAAGAGAACTACCGCGATTACTATTATAAGGATAAGATGCCTTAGCCAGTATCTTTTCTTTTCGATAGCCATTATCTGTTCACCTCTTCAAAAGCACCGGAGAGTTTGAAGTTCAACCAACTCAATCCACCTACTATCACAAAAATGAGTATGGAAATTGCGCTGGCAAAGCCGAAATCTTGCCCTCTTCCCTCAAAGGCAAGTTTGTATGTATATGAAATGAGTATGTCTGTTGCCCCTGCGGGTGTCGAGCTTCCTGGAATGGCTGGTCCTCCCCCGGTTAAAAGGTAAATCCCGACAAAATTGTTGAAATTGAACGAAAAACTTCCCACGAGCAGCGGTGCCACCGCAATCATCAGCAATGGGAAGGTAATCTTCCTGAATCTCTGAAAACCTGTAGCACCATCTATTGACGCAGCTTCATAGAGCTCATCTGGAATGCTCTGAAGCGCCCCAAGTGTTATCGTCATCATGTAAGGAAACCCAAGCCATGTGTTCACAAGAAGAACAGCAACCTTTGCCCAAAAGGGATCACTCAGCCATTTTATTGGTTTTTCAGCCCCAAAAAGCCCCATTATAATAAACCTGTTTATAATGCCGTAGGTTTCGTTAAACATACCGTTCTTCCACACCAGAACAGATATAAAAGCGGGAATGGCCCAGGGAATAATGAGCAATGTTCTATAGATTTTCGTCCCTTTTAGTTTTTTATCATTTAATACCAGTGCAAGAATCAAACCTATTGTAAAGGTAAAAAGTACGCTTAATGCAGCCCAGGTGAAGGTCCAGATGAAGATTTTCACAAAAGGACCGCTGATCCTTGGGTCCTTGAACATCTTCATGAAGTTCTTAAATCCGATATTTGAAATATAACCATCAACCGCAAATTCCTGACCATTATCGTCTATATCGTAAAAATAACCATCTCTTTCAATCAATACCCTGCCAGTCTTTTTGTTGTAAACAACGTTTTTTTGAACGGCTCTTCCACTTTCAATAGAAGTTATGACTTTAATCCCGTATTTTCTCTCTGAAGTTGCAAAATCCGTAAAGAGCCTGTTGGGATTCAGCCTTACTTGCTGTCCCATGGGGTTTGTGAATTCTGCATTTTTTAGCCAGATCCCCCTGATTTCGCTCAGATAAAAAGGCGCATTTGACTTTGTAGTTCTATCATCAGGGGAATAGAAATACATGTATTTCTCACCGCTGTTTGATACCACCGATAGTATGCTGTTATCCTGAGAGGACCTCACTAATTGGTACAAAACTCCATTCACTGTTGCTCTGTCGTTCTTAACTGAAAACATTCGCGATTCAGCCAGAAGGATATTTCCTTCGGAATCCTGAATGCTGACTTCGACGTTGACTACCGGCAATCCGATGGATCCCGGTTTTCGTTCGCCGTCGATGGGATTCATGGAGACTACCGGGCTGGTTTCACTGAGACCGTAACCTTCAATCAGCGGG
>NZ_CEYIHJ010000002.1:0-410 GCF_982836095.1 Kosmotoga sp. | reverse complement strand
CCTTTGTTTTGGGATCGATAGCAACTTCCCCTGTTTTGGAATCTATTTTATCTGTAAATGCTACATTGGAATCAGAATCGCCAAGGATACTATTCTTATCAGTAGTGAATAATTCATTGCTTGATAAGGAACGGAATATAATCATAAAATCATCAGTTGGCTTGTAGTCTTTTAGCTTTACAAAGACAGAAAAACTGTATTCTTCTGGGTTTTCAGGTACATAATAGTAATTACTCAGTAGTTTCTGAATAATCTGTGGCCTGGTGAAGAGATGCCCGGTTCCAAAGTTAGTAAAAGCGGTTTTAAAGGTATAGTACATGGGATAAATGGTCAAAATAAACAGCAATATCATAGCGGGAATCATATACCTGTAAGGGTAACCTTTCGGATTGATGAGTACAAAGGCAATA
>NZ_CEYIHJ010000001.1:38901-40856 GCF_982836095.1 Kosmotoga sp. | reverse complement strand
GAAACTCTTTGCTTATAACTCACTTATACTACTTTTCTTGAGCATCTTATACGGATTGAAGCCTTGATCTGGCCCTTTCCATCTTAAACTGCTCATCGTGAATCTCCCGATCTGTATCGCCTCTTCAGGGCATTGGTGAACACAGCGAAGGCACGAATAGCAGTTGTCTGAGAAAGCAACTTTATCATTTTTTAAATGTATGTTTTTTGCAGGGCATACCTCAATGCAAATTCCGCACTTTGTGCATCTATCATTCACCCAAAATTTCCTTTTTAGCAAGTTTTCAATGGCCGGATATGCGATTTTTAATCCAAATTCCACAGGGAAAGCCCACACGTTAAACAAAGGAATGTTCGCATCTTCTGAGTTCAAGGGATTTGCATTCTTGATTTCTAAAACTTTATTTACGATATTCTCCACGGCTTTTTTTATCGATGGCAGCTTCCTGTAATCCTTCGAAAGAATTTTGTTTGCAAAACGGGATTCTTTTTTTATGAACAGTAAGCCATCAGAACCAGGTAATTTTATCTCTTCTGTCAGCAGTGGCACAAATCCTGCTTTTGTAAATTTCTTACTTGCTCTATACAATGCATTAAATCCATAAAAACCCATTGTGGCAAAAAGAATAATTCCCTTTGTTTTAGTAATGGAGAGATTTTTCACAAAACCATTTAGAAATCCCGGCATATCACAAGAGTAAATCGGGAAGCCAAAAATCAGGAGATCGTATTCATTCGTATTCTCAGGCGAAAAAATTTCTACAGACTCAATGTCTGTATTAATGCGTTCTTCAACAAGTCTTTTATGGATTAAATCCGCAATAAAATAAGTGTTCCCAGTACCACTGAAATATAGAATTAAGGTTTTCATGTTAAATTGCCTTTCTTAGTTGTGGTAACGTATAAAAGATAAGGAAAATTACTGAAACTATGATACCAAAAATATTGTACCTTCAGTTCATGAACGAAACATGCAGAAATTTTGCAAATACTGTCAATGACAAGATTTTTGCTTTTTACCAAAAGGTTTTGGGGAGGAGTGTAAGTGAAAGGTATCTTTCTCACAGGAGATAAGGGTGTAGGTAAGAGTACCATTGTGAAAAACCTCATGCAACATTTCCCCGGTTATGGTTTTTTGACCTTTTTTGATTCTTCAAAAAGCGAGTTGATTCTAAAGATAATCGGCGGTCAAAGTTTTTTAATCGCCAGAAGAAATTCAACTGGAAAAATGGAACCGGTTATAACAGGCTTTGACTCGGTGGCCCGAAAATTGGAGGAATTTGACCCGGGTGAAAAATTACTCATAATAGACGAGCTTGGTTCTCTTGAGCTATGCTGTAAAAAGTTTCAGGAGGAAGTTAAAAACCTCCTCCTGAAATCGCGATTCTTTCTGTGTGTCATACAAAAGAGAGAAAATGAGTTTATTAAATCACTGCTTAAGATAGAAGATACAACCCTTATTACCGTTACAAAAACCAACAGAAATTATCTGGTGAACCTACTTTTCGAAAAAATAAAAGGTTCGTAATTGAATATGCTCTACTGCTCTACTTTATGAAAATTCCAATTGTGGCAAGTATTCCAACGAGTAACAACGATATCATGTATATTCTCATTTGCGAATTTATACTGTCAATGTCTTTGCTCAATCTATTGAGCTCGCTGTTATTGGTTTTCACCATGTCTTTCATTTCAACAAGGTCTGCTTTTTCCAGCTCAGACTCAAGTTTTGTTATCCTCGTGCCATGTTCGGAAATCTCATTGGTAATATCATTTATATTTACCTCAATGTTTTTCACCGCTTTTTCTATCGAATCCAATTTCATCGAAAGTTCTGCCAAACGCTGATCAACTTCATCTACTCGCGAATCGTATTTTTTTAGAAACGCATTGAAGTTCTCTTCCATTTCCTGGGCAATGCGTAAGCTGAGTTCAGCTTTGTCCGAGACTTCTTCA
>NZ_CEYIHJ010000001.1:34209-38891 GCF_982836095.1 Kosmotoga sp. | reverse complement strand
GATAACGCTGAGAAATGCTTTTCCATAACATCAAGGCTCTGGGCTATTCTATTGAGCTCACCAACAAGCGGGATTTTTGATTCATCCGTGTAGTCTAATAACTTATTGACCATTACTGCCATTTCAAAGCGGGTAACGGGTGTGTCACCTTCGAATTTGTCAGCATTGTAAATAACTGTGAATATGCCGTTATCAAGGGCTTTTTTGATAGCCTCGTAATAAGGATTATCAACAGGAATATCTCTGTAAAAAGCAAAGCCAGCTCCAAAAGCAAACAGAATAATCAGCAACAGCAGAGTTTTTTTCACTGTAATCCCCCCTCAAAAATCTCACTTCTATTATACATCTTTGAGTTTTAAGCACAAAGATAACAATTTTATATCCTGGGATTTTCTGGAGCGACTTTTTCAGAAAAGTTCTGCTCACACTGCTTTACTGAAGGTATTGTCAGCTTGACATATTCGATATTCTATCATATAATTTAGCTGACTTTGGGAGGTCGTCTAATGGTAGGACAGTGGACTCTGGATCCACCGGTGGAGGTTCGAGTCCTCCCCTCCCAGCCAAAAGAGGGCATTAGCCCTCTTTTTACTTTGTCCGGGCAATTGAAAGGATCTTTAAATCTTTAACACCTGCTGACTTCAGAAGATTAGCACAACTCGTTATCGTTGAACCGGTGGTTATAACATCGTCAAACAGGATTATCTTTTCTGGAAGCCTTTCTGTTCTAAGTGTGAATTTCCCTACTGCAGCGGCTTTCCGTTCTTCTTTTGATAGCGAAGATTGTGGGAGTCCTGATTTCGCCACAGTAATGGCATCTATTACCCTGTAATCAACTATTTTTCTCAATTGGCGGAGCACAAGCCCATTGGAATCAAAACCTCTTTCTCTAAGTGCTCTGAGAGTCGTTGGTACACTTACAATGGCGTAATCACTACTTTCAGAATGCAAACTATAATCGAGAAGGTACAAAAGCCAGTTTGCAATGAGTTTTGAGAGTCGCCAGCGTTTGGCAAACTTATAAGCCTTTATCACATCGCTAACAGGAGGCTCATACCACCAATAACTTCTTGCAGAAAACTTGCCAAGAGAGATCTCGTAAGGAATAGGCCCTTTTATGAGTGCTTCACAGGAATCACATAAAAATTTTCTGGGAGAAAGCCTTTTTCCACAGCTAATGCAGTTATTAGGGAAAAATTGACCCGCAAATTCAATGAGTTTTACAACCATTTTTCCCTCTTCAATTTTCTCAAAGCGGCAATTATTTTTCTTCCAGGGGCTACTTCTACTGCCATTTCTGGTGGCAATGAACCCAGCAATTTGCGGGAATAAACTCGCCTTGCGTCAACAATTCTCCTATCAAACACTATGACAACACCTCTGTCTTCTTTTGTTCTCAACAACCTGCCAAGCCCTTGTCTAAAGGCTGTAATCATTTTGGGGTAATAATATTTATTAAGCCCCTCCATGAAATTTCTTGGCCCAAAGTGTTTTACTCTCGCATTGATTAAAGGGTCATCAGGGCGATCAAAAGGCAACTTAAAAAGTATGAGCAGTTTTAAGTGTTCTCCCGGGAGGTCGATACCTTCCCAGAAGGTTCTTACACCGAATATGACAGAATTGCTTGAGCCAAGGTGTTCTTCAATTATCGCCGTTGGGCTGTCTAGTGGTCTCTGCATTTTCAGATCAAGATGTGCCAGCTCTTCTGAAAGTTTAGTGTAAACGTATTTCATGTCGCTATAAGAGGTAAAAAGGACCATAGAACCACCTTTAACTATGGATAATGCTGTTTTGATAAGCCGAGAAGCTCCGTCCAAATATTCATGGTTTCCAGGGGAATACTCGTCCATGTCTTTTACAACAAAAAATTTCAACTGCTGGGAATAATCGAAGGAGCTTCCAAGTCTTACAGCATGAAAGTTTTTTGGTAATCCCAGAACACGCCTGGCATAATTAAACCCATCGCTTCCTTTGCTGTGAACCCAGAGCGTCGCAGAAATGAAAATTTTCATCGGTACATTTGGAAATGTCCTTTCCATAAGCCTGTCACTTTCCACTGGAGATGATAAAATTGCGAGATACACGCCCCCATTTTTTGGTTCTTTCCTAGTGAAGAAAACCCTCTTTTCCGTGTTCTCTTCCAAAAAGCCCTCCACGTTTTGCTGAAAGTCATCTATTGAGGTCAGCGCAGCTCTTAATTCATTTTCCAATATGTGTAATTTTCTTAAGGGCTCCTCTTCTGAAATCTCTTCAATCATTCTGGACACTTGAGTGAAAAGGCTTCTGAAGTTTTTTAACAGGCTGTCGAGCTCTGTCAATGTGTCTATCAGACTTTTAAGACTATTTCCCTGTATTCTGGTGGTTTCTCCATGCATATCTCCACCGAAAACTATTACGAGTTGTCTCAGAGTTCCTTCTATCTTTCCAATGAGTTCCTTTGAGCGTTTCCATACTTTTTCGAGAAAAGCTCTGTCATGATGGTTTCTCAACTGGATCAGAGAATTCTTAAGCACCTGCATAGAAGATCTCAAGAGTTGTGCATTCTCATAAGGGGTTATTCTAAAGCTCATGGCTTCTGTAATGGAATTTTCAAGTTCATGAGCCTCATCTATGATCAACAATTCAAAATCTGGCAAAAGAATTCCGGATACTTCGTTATCAATGGACTCACCATCTTTTAACCTAATTGCGGCTTCGCTGAACAACAATGCATGGTTAGTAATAATCAAGTCGGCTCTGGTTGCGTTTTCTCTTGCAATGAAATAGGGGCATCTTTCATAAAAAGGACATAGCTGTCTATTACAACTGTATTTGTCGGCCCCCAGCTCTTTCCTTAGCTGTGAAGGTATGAGAATTTCATCCAAATCGCCGGTTTCTGTCAAGATAGACCAAAAGAGTATTCCCAACAATATTTTGGAAATGTTGTTATCTATATAAGATGATTCTTCAAGAAGTTCCATGAATTTCTTAAGGCAGATATAGCGTTCGCGGCCTTTCAACACAGTAGCTGTAAGGGATTGCAACCCTGGCAGTTGTTTTAACACAGGAATATCTTTTCTGAGTAGCTGGTCCTGAAGTGTGCGTGTTTTGGTGGAAATCACAGCATGTTTCCCGGTTCTTACACTATAATACGCAACTGGAACAAGATATGCCAAAGATTTTCCTGTCCCGGTGCCAGCTTCAATCATGAGACCTTGCTTCTCAATGATATTTTCAGCTATTTCCATGGCTGTAAACAGTTGTTCCTGCCTGAACTCAAACCCTTCAAAGATGTCTTCCAAGAGTCCACCTTCGCTGAATGTCATTCTGACGCTTTTTATCAAATCAATATTTGGAACCTCTTCGTCTTTTTCAGAGACTGGAAGCTTTGTTAACCGCTTTGCGAGGGTATCTTCCCAAGCTTCTTCGTTGCTACTTTGATCCAGAAAAAAAGCGATAAAATCCTTCAGCACTTCATCTTTAGGGTCTTTCAAAAAAAGTTCCAACAACGGTTTAAGAGTTCTTGGAAGCTTCTTTACACGTTCCCCATAGGAAGAAATTCTCATTTCTGGAATATCAGAAGAAGCAACATGAAGGAAGTTTATCAAGAAAGATTCATCTATCAACAGTTCCTGAAAAGGGAACTGCTCTCTGCTTTTATTGTCTGCTGGAAATAGCGGAGGGATTCTGTTGTCCTTTAAAAAATCGGAGAATGCGTCGAGCTCTATGGTTTTAGAACCTTCCCCACCGTCATACGGGGTCAACTTTACTTTCACCCTGCCTTTGGATTTAAAGACTTTCATTATGAGAGGTTTCATAGCTCCCAGAAGATCACCGCCTGATGTCTCAAAAAAGAAAAAACCGGGTATAACCCGGTCGCTGGTGCCGAGGGCGGGACTTGAACCCGCACGGACTATGCGCCCACATGGCCCTCAACCATGCGTGTCTGCCAATTCCACCACCTCGGCATCCTCATAAATTATAACCTGACCGGTAATTCTTGTCAACCGCCAGTATGGGAAAAGAACGCTCATTTCAATGACTGTTAAACCCGGGAACACGATTTTGGTAACTTCAGAAAATCATTTCATACCCGTGCTTGGCAAGTTCGTCTTTTATTGTTTGCCTATCTACCAATGCATCCTCATACTCAAGTTCTACAACACCAAATTTACTCATCGGGTCAATTCTCACAATTCCCGAAAGGGAATTCAAGACTTCTTTGACTTTCTTTTCGTCATCCTCTGTTTTGAGATTTCTGACCTGAAATATCTTCACAACACGAGCCATATTATCTACCTCCCAAAATTAAGCCTTCTTCTATTAGTCTACCGGCTCTGGCCTGCCAGGGGCTTATTCTCTTTTTCCCGGGAAATTGTACTCCTGATATTCTCACAGCGCCTTTTCGGCACCTGACAATCATGTGCTTTTTACCAATAGACACGATTTCACCGGGTTTGCCTTCAGGTTCTCTGCTTTCCGGCAATGCTCCATATAATTTTATCATTTTCGCTCCCAGCCTAACACTTATACCCGGTACAGGGTCATATGCCCGTATCTTGTTATACACCCTCTGAGCATCATCAAAATCCGTGATAATTGTATCCTCTTTGGATATTTTAGGAGCATAGGTCGCCAATTCGTGATTCTGGGGGATTAACACTACTTTCTTATTGGATAGATCAAACATGAACTCTTTCAAC
>NZ_CEYIHJ010000001.1:7251-34199 GCF_982836095.1 Kosmotoga sp. | reverse complement strand
TTCAGTGTACCGAAATTATCTTCAGGAAGGATTTCAATCTCCTTTGCCATTGCTATCGGACCGCTATCCATTCCTTCATCTATCTTGAAAATGGTTATTCCGGTTTTCAGTTCTCCAGCTTCAAGGGCTCTTTGGATGGGGGCAGCTCCTCTGTACTTTGGCAAAAGCGAGGCATGAACGTTGTAGCAACCTAAAGGAGGCAGTTCAATAACGCTTTTCTTTAGCAGTTTTCCATAGGCAACAGTAATTATTACATCGGGAGAAAGAGAGTTGAGAATTTCAAATCCTTCACCCTTATTCACACTCTTTGGTTGAAATACAGGGATCTTATTATCGTAAGCAACGAGCTTCACCGGGGTTGGAGAAAGTTTTCTTCCTCTCCCCTTTGCTTTATCTGGTTGAGAAAAAACACCAACGACATCCCATGGCCCTTTTAGCAGAACTTTCAAATGCTCTGCGGCAAATTCCGGAGTACCCATGAATACAACCTTCATTTGGCTACTTTCCCCTTTATGATGCTGTTAAGTTTCGGTCTCAATAGAGCTTTTTTTGCTGGTGAGAGATAGTCGATAAAAAGAATTCCATCCAGATGGTCGTATTCGTGCTGCACTATTCTTCCTGCGTAGCCTTCAAAGAGCTCTTCATGTGTCTCTCCTTTTATATCTTGAAAGCGCATTTTCACCCAGGAAGGTCTGATTACATTAGCATATATGCCCGGAATACTTAAACATCCTTCTTCTATGCTGACTTTTTCGGTTCCTTTTTCGAGTATTTCCGGGTTGATTATTACCCTTGGCCCCGAACCGTCATCAAAAACGAAAAGCCTTTTTGAAACAGCAACCTGAGGCGCAGCAAGTCCTACACCGTCGTCTTCGTACATGGTTCTTGTGAGCTCTTCGACAAAACGTCTCAGCTCTGAATCAAAGCTTTCAACAGGTTTGGAGATTTCTCTCAATATGGGGTTACCTATGTAAATTACCTGCATATCATCATCCTCCAAGATCTATTTTCAACTTTTTCATGAAATCGAAATTCGTCATAAAAGCATATATGGGTGTTATGGATATATACCCAGCTCTCACAGCTGCATAATCTGAATCCTCTCCGGGATCATCTTCTATGACTTCGCCAAACATCCAATAGTAATTATTACCGTAGGGATCTTTGCGTTTTTCAAAATAATCTCTGAATCTTCTTCGACTCTGTCTCGTGATCTTCCAGCCTTTTATATCTTCGAGTGCTAATGAAGGCACGTTCACATTTAAAGCCGTAAATGCGGGCATATTTTTAATGTCAAACTTCCTCAGGAATTCAACCACGAAAAGCGCTGCTGTTTCATATTTAGGATCATTCCAATCGGCTGAGGATATAGCCATGGATGGCTTTTCCATTATAGCCCCTTCAAGAGCACCCGACACTGTTCCCGAATAGAGAATATCCGTTCCGAGATTCGGCCCGCGGTTTATGCCACTGATCACAAAATCAATATCGATATTTGAAATAGCAAGCAATCCAAGTTTAACACAATCCGCCGGTGTGCCGTTTATTGCATAGCCTATTTCTTTGTTACCCACTCTAACTTCCTTAGCCCAGAGCGGAGTTCTTATGGTTATGGCATGACCGGTGGCACTTCTTTCAACATCCGGAGCAACTACTAATACTTCATGTTCTTTGGACAATTCCTCTGCAAGGATGTTAATTCCGGGGGCCATAATACCATCGTCATTTGTCAATAGGATATTCAAGTTCATTCCCTCCTTTTTCATAACATATTTTACACCAGTTATTTTTCTTTGCTATTCACAAAGCGAAAAGTAAAGATAGTATGCTATGAAGTAGGAGGGGAGTAGATGGGTTGCAAGAGCTATATTGAGAGGGCAATAGAAGTTTCCCGGAAACAGCCGAGATTTATGAAATTGTCAAATCTGAAATGTCAAGATATCAAAGCGTCATGAAGAAGAGACACTGGGAATTGACCATGCTCTTTCGGGTGCAAATTTTGCACGAGCTCTTCTTTCTAAGAGAGGCTTTTCGAGAGAAACCATTAAGCATAACAGTATACTCTGTCACAGATATTCGAACTACAAAGTACCCAAGTTCGCAGAAGGGAAAATTCTGCAAGATGCCGATAGGCTTGATACTTTAGGTGCGATTGCTATCGCTCGCGTTTTTAACCACAACGGAATCAAGCGGTCACTCTTTTCACCAGAAATAAAACCCAAGAAAAAATATGATGGACTTTCTCTAACCTATATAAATCATTTCTTTGAAAAGGTCTTAAAGATCACTCCAGAGAGCTTTTGGACAGAATTTGCAAGGAAAATGGCAAAAGAGCGCTATCAATTCACACTTGAGTTTGTCAAGAAGTTCTTGAGAGAATGGTATGTTCTGGATTAACTAATATAGCCACGAATATTTTCTCTCAGCGTCCAATCTGCTGCCTTGAGCTACTGGATAGTCGAAGAGCAACTTTTCTTCAGTCTTATCAAAGGAAGGCTCTATTCCGAACATGTGATTCCAGGTGTTTACATAGATAACCGGTCTTTCGTCGATAAAACTCAGTTTATTTGCCGCAAATTGTGCTGAGCCATGTAAATCCTTTGTGTCCTTGAATTTGTGGCTTGCCGAGAAAACCCCGGGGAATTCAACAGTTTTGATGTGGCCACTGGAATCCAAATACAGGTTAAAAGTCTCTATATCCGCTACGCGCCCGTATTTGAAATATCTGTACACATCGTATAATATATCTACAAGAAAACAAGGGTGGTCTTCATCTTTGAAAACGACAGTTATAGAGATTTTCGAACTATCCAGCTTTTTGTAAAAGACCTCTATAATCCCGTTTTTCTGGTCAAAAACCGGCGTTGAGAAAACAGGCAGTGGAATCTGATTTTTGGCAATGCCCAAAACCGCTATAATTATAAACAGAATAACTATAAATCTCTTCACTTCAGTTTCCCCCTCAAGGTCTTATTTCAAACTTATTAAAAGGCATGTAGGGAAGTTCTTCTTTATCAACAGCTCTAACATCTGCATACACTGGCCCTCTTGACACTATTGCAATGAAACTTTCCAGAGTATCTTCTGGGCCTGAAGCATATATTTCCACTTTTCCATCGGTGGTATTTCTCACATAACCCGTGATGCCTAATTTCTTCGCCCTTTTGTATGTGAAATACCTAAAGCCAACCCCCTGGACCATCCCAGAAATGAGCAGATGGTATGTTCTCATTCCAACCCCTCCAGAAGAAAACTATTAGAGTCCAAGATCTTCCCCCACCAGTATCACCAAATATCTTTCTCTGTGAGCACTGCTATCACTTATTACAACATATGTTTCACAAATTCTCTGATTAGACCTGCAATCCATACATATGCCAGTTGTAGTGCAGGGAGTGTGATAGTTTAGCCTTTTGGCATTCATGGGAGAAATGTATTTGATTCTCTCCCTTGCAGCTTCCAGGTCCGGAACGATTTTATTGATACCAGCCACTATAATCACTCTTTCCGGGCCATAAATCATAGGCGCCACCCGGGTTCCGTGCCCATCCATCTGGACTATTTCGCCACGAACTGTGATGGCGTTAGCGCTACACAAAAAGTAATCAGCGTTGAAAGCCTCGTGCAGTATCTTTTTTCGCTCCTCGGCGTTTTTAGCCGCATACCTGTCGAGGAAATGATAATCGCTTCTCCTCAAAAAATCTAAAACACCCGTTTCGGTGAGAGTAAGCGAACCACCCACCGCTACAGAAGATCCAGCTGGCAGGAGCTCTTTCAACAGAGGAACAACGTCATTTTTGGTTTCAACATAACGCCCATTTATACCGTGCTTGGCGAAGTTTTCAAGTACAACCTCAGCAAGTTTTTGATACTTCCATTTGTAGAGTTCCTCTCTCATTTTCATCCCTCCGACGAATTTTTGTATTTATTCGAGAATTCTTCCAAATTTCAAAGCGAGGTCTAAGTTGCCTGAAATTTTTAAATCTCCCATCATAAAAGCAGTTGTTGGCTTCTTTTTCCCTTCGAGTAAGGAACTCAAAGTATTTTCATCGGTTTCAATAGTGCAGTCGGCATCGTCTATTTTCTGCTGTATTAACTCGAGTTTGCCTTCAGAAACAATAATAGAAATGTAAACGGGATAATCGGTGGTATTCACGATAATTTGAAAATTCCCACTGAAATCGCCAAAGGAATTTCCTTCAAGCCGTCCTTTTATATTTTCGATTATCTCTTTTATTGACAAAGAAATCCCTCCCTTCTGTAATTAGTCTAACATTACACTCTTCTATTTCAAAAAGGGAAAAGATAGCGCCCTATGTTAAAATCGATATAACCCCGAATAAAAGGTGATGTTGATGAATTACAAATTCAAAAAATTTCCCGGAAGAATACTCGAAATTGAGATAAAGTCTTCACCAGAGGATACTGCTTACGAAAGTGGTGCGGTAATTGCCAAACCAATCGCTGTCGTGGACAGACTGAGCTCTTTCTATTTTCACAATTCGAGAATAGAAAGAGATGAAAAGATTTTTACAATCAGTTGCCAGAAAGAAAAGTGGGCAGAGCTGAAAATAATGGAAACCTCAAAGGGGATAAGACTCATTATCGAGATAGAAGATGGAGATGGTGTTTTTGGCCTGGGTGAGGAAGTAGGCCCTTTGAACAAGAGAGGCCGAACCTATGAATTTTACAACACAGATGAACCAGAGCACGCATCGACAAAGACAAAACTGTATTCCTCTTTCCCGATGTTTATGGTTCTTTCACCCAAAAAAGCATTGGGTTTTTTTGTCGATTATCCAGGGTACAGCAAGATGGACATATGCCATGAAGAAGAAAACAAAATCATTATCGATGTAGCGGGCCAGGCTTTCAAGTTGTATCTCCAGGGAGATACTCCTGATGGGATCACCGCAAATTTTGTCGAACTGA
The DNA here is from genome assembly GCF_982836095.1 of Kosmotoga sp. Classification (NCBI taxonomy): domain Bacteria; kingdom Thermotogati; phylum Thermotogota; class Thermotogae; order Kosmotogales; family Kosmotogaceae; genus Kosmotoga; species Kosmotoga sp. The sequence continues at coordinate 29,267 of NZ_CEYIHJ010000001.1, read as the reverse complement.
CTGGCAAACCGATACTCTTACCAATTTGGATGCTTGGTTACCAACAATCTAGATGGTCTTATCCAGATGAGAAGACTGTGCTTTCCATTTCCCGTGAATTCAGAAACAGATCTATCCCCTGTGACGTTATATACCTTGATATAGACTACATGGAAAACTTCAAGGTCTTTACATGGGATAAAAAGAAATTCCCGGATCCAAAAGCCCTTTTGTCAAAGCTCCGCGATATGGGGTTCAAAGTCATTACAATAGTGGATCCTGGTGTTAAAGTCGAAGAAGGATACGAATTATACGAAGAAGCAAAAGAAGCCGGGTATTTTTGTACGAATTCTGCGGGTACTCCGTTTGAGGCTTATGTTTGGCCTGGCAAATCTCACTTCCCTGATTTTTACAACGCACGGGTGAGAAAATGGTGGGGCGATAAAGTCTCCGAATTCAAGGCAATTGGGGTTGCTGGAATATGGAATGATATGAACGAGCCTTCCATATTTTTTACACCCGAATTGATAGAAGAGATAAAAACCACTGTTAAAAATCTCTCACCCGATCTGGGTATGCTAGCGGATTTTACCATCAATCAAATTCCTTACGAAAAACGATACAGAGACCATGGGAAAAAGTTTTTCCATAAGGACGACCATGGAAACGTAATCAGCAATCGACAGATTCATAACATTTACGGCTTTAACATGACCAGAGCTACTTATGAAGGGTTGATCAATCACTACAAAACCGAAAGGCCCGTGATTTTAACCCGCTCTGCTTACCCAGGCATTCAAAGATATGGGATTCTCTGGACCGGGGATAACGCTTCTCTCTGGGAGCAGTTATATCAAGAAATCCAAATGCTCCAATCTCTTGCCATAACCGGTGTCAATTTTACAGGATCAGATGTTGGCGGTTTCGGGGGTGATTGTAATGGCGAGTTGCTTGTTCGTTGGACTCAATTTGGAGTCTTCCAGCCTTTTTTCAGGAATCATTCAGCCATTGGCACGAGAAACCAGGAACCCTGGTCTTTTGGTGAGAAATACGAAAGAATAATAAAGAAGTTCATAGAACTGCGTTATGCCTTGCTTCCGTATATTTACAGTGCCCTTAAAGAAGCCCATGACACCGGCCAAATGATTGTAAATCCTTTGTTATACAAATGGCCGGAGGATGAAAAGACTTACGAAGCCGATGATGAATATCTATTTGGCCCATCGCTTCTGGTTGCACCGATCTATAAGGCAAATGCGACCGGGAGAACTGTTTATTTACCTGGAATGAGATGGATGAATTTCTTCAATGGGAGAATTTACGAACCCGGTTACCATTATATAGAAGCCCCGTTGGATAGCCTCCCGCTGTTCGTAGCTGAAAATTCTCTGCTTTCCATGACAGAGCCCTCTCAATACGTGGAAAAAGCCATCTGGAAAGGGCTTAAAATAATTGGTTTTGTAACCAGCAATGCTTCTATTTGTATTTACGAGGACGATGGAGTGAGTTTGAAATACCTTGATAAAGCCTTTTCAAGAAAGAGAGTCGAAATCTGGAAAACAGGCGATAAGCTTCTTGCCCGTATTCATCCTGAGGCAGGGGAATTGAAGACCTCTGAGCGGAAGATAAACTTCGAAATATTTGATGGAACACACACACATGTTGGTGAATTCATAGACAAGGGTGAAGGCGGTGTTGTTGAGCTCGAAAAGAAACTTAAAAACTGAGATTGAAGTAGGGTTTCAACTTCAAATTCTCTATACTAAAACCAAAGCTAAGCTTGACTGGATAACTTCCATAAAGGTTAAGGGATTCAAACTTGTATAATGTTAAAGAAAATTGTATTGGCTTAGCATCGAAAAGAAAAGAGAGCTTTCCACCGATACCTTGTTCAAAAAAGTATAACAGATTGAACAAGTCAAAATCTCTCGACCCCAGTAAAGCTTCAACACAAAAATTGGCTCCCAAAGCCAATTTTTCTTCACTTACGAGGCTACCAAAGTTGAAATCAATCGCTCCCGGGTTTCCAAAAAGTATAGCTCTTGCCTTTGTGCCTATTGCAAGTTGCAATGATTCATTCTCCCATTCAACAGATATGCTACCAGAAAGCTCCATTGTATTAACGCTAGATTGAACATCTTTGATCTTTATAAAATTCTTGAACATGCCTTTGCCGCCAATTAACTCAGTGGAATCAACATAGCCGAGATCAATATAACTACCAAAGAGCCCTGGAATGAAAGAAAAAAACATCCCTGCTTTTAAATAAAAAGGACCATCAAAAAGATTAGGAGTTTTGAGTTCACAGCGAAAATCAGGTTGTATTCCCGTAAAAAGGAGTTTGAATTCAACATCCATGGGATAGTACTCCATTGATTTTAGCTGAAATGAAATTTTTGGGGAGTTATTCATGGAATTGTACCCTGCCGCCACTGAAAGACTGGTCGTTGCGAGATAGTCTTCAAAGTACAAGCCAGCCCCCAAAAAATATGGAAATAGTGTTTCAAATCTCAGGTGTTTCAGCGGTTTATAAAATTCACCTTCGACAACTTTCTCATTTGATTTTCTCCGTATGGCTTTTCTTTCAAAGAACGACAGCTCTCTTTCCGGTTCTGGCAAAGCTTCAAAAATCTTGAATCCCTCTTTCTGCGAGGTGATAAGAAAAATCCCTTCGTGGGCCACAGGCCATAGAGCACTTCTGGGGAAACTCGCTAATAAGAATTGTTGCCCCGTTTCTGGATCAATTGAAAAGAGCTGGCTCCCCATTCCTCTTTCTGAAGCCACCAACAAACAACCATTTTCCCAACTACCTATGCTGAAATCACCGGTCGAGAGATATGAAACCATAGAGTGCTTCAAAAAATCATAGAAAAGTAGGTATTTGCTTCCTTTATCGTTTGCGCGAATCGCAAGAAAGCGGGCCCCGGGGGATAAAGAGATTTGCGAAATACTGAAAAGCTGATCTGGGGGAGCAAAAAGCACTTCATAGTTTCCTTTATCCATAAAAAGCAGCTCCAAAGTCGGAACATTGAACTTGTTTTCCACAACGATAGCTGTGTTTTCGTTTAATAACTGCACTCTCAATATGTGTTCATATGAAGTCCTTTTCAACTTCTTTTTTGAAATGTCAAAAATATACAATCGAGTTTGACTTCCTTCATTATCACGCTCCAGAAGGATAAGGCCAATGCTGTTGCCATTTATGTCAAAATCTACAATGGGATAAGCGGAAGAATATAACAGGGTGTTTTCAAAGTATAAATGATACAAGTGTCTTCTTCTGTCCAAAGTCGTGTAAAAGAGTCTGTCATTATCAACGGAAAGCTTCAAGATTTCTTCCATTTCAGTCGTTAAAGCAAGTGGCTGAAGCTTGTTGTAAGTTCCCGAATACTCATTGGCCATCTTTTGGAGGAATTCTGCTTTCAGTTCCTCGTAAGTTTTACCATACACTTCTCTGAAAGCAGTATCTATTCCAAAAATCCCGCGAATTCCGGATTTATATTTAAGGAATTCTACGAGCTTATCCTGCCCGTAATAACCAACAAGAAAATCGATAAAAGCATAACCGTAGTTATAAGCCGCTTCGTATCCAATAGGAGATCTTCCGTTGTTAATAGCATCATCGGAAAACAGCTGGTCATTTGAAAGCCCATCGACTAAATAGGGTAATCTTCTATAATCATATGAATCCGCTTTCATTATCTCGCTGCTGAACTGAGCAAACCCTTCTGACATCCACAATGGTTGTAGAGCATTTGGTGTAAGGTAACGCGAAATGAAAGGTCTTATAGCCCGAAGAAAATCGTTAACCATACCTAGCTGAAAAACATGACCAAGCTCATGTGAAATAACTGTTTTCAGCCAATAATCGTCCACTCTGTATGGATAAAAATCCCCGAGGGTTATTATTACCACCTTTCCGGATGAAAAAGCGTAACCGTTTGAATAATCCTCATATCCTTTGAGAATTAGTATTATCTTTTCCTCGGGTTTGTAATTGTAAAACTCTGAAAGTTCTTTATATGTCTCCTCGGAAATATCCACCACTTCGGTCATAACACTCGCAACCTCAGTATGGTATAAATATATAAAATGATCCGATTCGCTTTTCATCCACACAACGCTTCTAGCCGAAGCGGCAAACATGAAAAGAGGAAAAGCGACAAATATCAATATGACTAAAATCGTTATTTTTCTCATTTTATCACCATATATAGTATAGCCTAATTGCAAGTAAATCTAACATCTCGAAAGCAAGGAGGTATCTTATGAACAGAAAAATCACTGCACTCGGTATGTGGCTTGCTTTGGGTTTTATCGTTTCTCTCTTTTTTCATCAATTCCCTCTAAAAGTGGGACAGGTTTTGCTTCCTTTGCACTTTGTCGTGATACTCGCGGGAGCCATTTCCGGTCCATTTGTAGGGGGTATAACCGGGCTACTGACACCACTATTGAGTGCTTTGATCGTTGGTAAACCACCTATTCAACCTCCTATTGCTGTATTCATGGCATTTGAGTTGTTCGCTTATGGGCTCATAACAGGTTTCCTGACTGCGCGCGGCAAAAACATATATCTTTCAATGTTGCTGGCCTGGATTGCAGGCCGGTTAATATACGTTCTTGAAATCATCGTGGTGGCTCCAATGCTTGGCTTTCATATGGGAACTTTCTATGCACTCTTGATTTCCTATCTTATAGGGTTACCAGGTGTCGCTATACAGCTTTTTCTCATTCCGGTTGTTTTCAAAAGGATTAGAAGTCTTAAGCAAGCATGAAAAAACTACTACCTTATATCACAGGATTATCCGCATCGATGATCTTCGGATTTTCCTTTCTTTTCACAAAGACGGCCATCGATTTTGTAACGCCGTTTCATTTTCTGGCTTACAGATTTAGCTTTGCATTCGCTTTTCTGTCTTTCTTGAAAGCGGTGGGACTGTTAAAAACAAAAATATCGGTAAAAAGCTTGAAAGATCTGGGATTTTTGGCGTTCGTTCAACCTCTTTTATACTTTTCCCTGGAAATTACCGGTATCAACCTCACGACCTCCATGGAAGCTGGTATCATAATTTCAACGATTCCCGTCTTTGTGCTCATACTCTCGAGAATCTTTTTGAAGGAATTTTTGAACACCTTACAGCTTTTTTCCATGTTTCTTTCTATGGCAGGAGTGCTCTTAATAACACTTTCAAGAGGGTTGTCTTTTTCCAGAAATCTCGCTGGCGTGCTATTCTTGGTAGCCTGTTCATTTAGCGCAGCTATTTACAATATACTTTCGAGAAAGGCCTCCACAAAATACACAGCCGCGGATATTACGTACCACATGATGCTCTTTGGCTTTGTAGGATTTGGAACCATCGCTTTTTTAGGATCCTTAATAAACGGGGAAGTCTCTCTTTTCCTTCAAGGATTGGCTATCAAAGAAGTATTGATTTCGGCGTTATATCTTGGTGTCTTGTCTTCAGCGGTAACCTTCTTTTTATTGAATTACACTCTATCCAAAATACCTGCAACCCGGGCATCGGTTTTTCCATATGTTTCCACCGCCGTAGCTCTTTTTGCTGGTTTCGTGTTTCGAAACGAGAGACTCACATCGCTGGGCATAATAGGAGCAGTTATGATATTTTTAGGTGTATGGTGGATCAACGCCTTTGCATCAAAACAAAAACTGGAGGGGCTTAAATGAGTAAAACAGTATTGACTTTATTACTTCTCGTGATATTTTCCGGGATACTGCTATCAACAGATTTTTTCATCAGCTCTACTGAACAGCCATATATTTTTGGAGATTTCAACGGTTGGCAACCCATAAAAATGGAAAAGGCTGCTGGTAGCTGGTGGTATGCGGAAATCGAATTGAAACCGGGGATTTACCACTATTATTTATCAACAGAAAGCGGTAAAAGAATAACCGATCCTTTCAAAAATCACCAATCCGAAGGCACAGATATTCTGAACATAATTGAAGTGAAGAACCCGACCGATTTTTCTGGCATATCTGAAGGGGATTTTCGTTTTAAAATATGGGATAGAGATTACTTTAATCCCGTAAAACCAGGAGAGTTTTTCATCACTTTTCCGGTAGTGGAGAGGCTTTTTAATTCAACTTTTCTCATATTTAACGGGAAGAAGATAAAAATGAATCTCCTTAGAAACTACGATGGATATGATTATTTTAGGGTACACCTTCAAGATATCGAAAAACTGAATTTTTACTTTGAATTTTCCAAAGGTGATAAAAAACTTTATTTTGATGCCAACGGTCTTTCCGATAGCACCGTTACCTCCTTTTCCATATCTCAGGAAGATCTTCCTGTGGACTATTTTGATACCCCTGAATGGTCAAAGGGAGCACTATATTACCAGATTTTTCCAGAGAGGTTCGCCAATGGTGACCCCGAAAACGATCCTGAAGATTCCCAGAACTGGTATGCAGACCCCAAAAATGTTAATCTGGGTTCAAATGGCTTTTTCGGCGGGGATCTTCAAGGTGTCCTGAATCATCTGGACTATCTCGAGGGACTTGGAATCGATGCGGTTTATTTCAACCCTATCTTTGAAAGCCCTTCAAGTCACAAGTATGATACAGCGGACTATCTCAAAGTTGACGATAACTTTGGCGATTACAATCTTTTAAAAAAGCTCGTATCTGAGCTCAATTCGATGGGGAAGAAAGTGATCCTCGATGGAGTATTCAATCATACAGGAGATGAATTCTGGGCCTTTCAAGATGTGAAAGAAAAGGGAAAGGAATCGGCTTATTTCGATTGGTACTTTGTAAAGGGAAACAAACCCAGAAAATACAAGGGGCATGCGATGAACTACATAGCCTGGGGAGGCTACGGCGATATGCCCAAACTGAACGTCCTTAACCCTGAGGTGATCGCATATATCAACACCATTCTTGAAAAATACAACAACGCCGGAATAGCCGGTTGGAGGCTTGATGTTGCAGGGGAAATAAAGCCTGAATTCTGGCGATCGCATTTCAGGCCGACGTTAAAAGAGCTCAACAAAAACGCCCTAATCGTCGGAGAAATCTGGGGGGATGCGAAAGTATATCTCCAGGGCGATCTTTTTGACTCCATCATGAACTACCAATTTAGGGATGCTGTAATAGAATATGTTGCCAGAGCAGGCCATTCAGCCAGAAAGTTCGTCAATATGACTGACTATTACCTGAAAAGATATCCTCCACAGGTTTTGACATCATTGTGGAACATGCTTGACAGCCACGACACAGAAAGATTTTTGACAACAGTTTATAGCAACGAAAAGCTCTTCAAAATAGCGGTCGGACTTCAAATGACCTTCATTGGAAGTCCTGTAATCTACTATGGTGATGAAGTGGGAATGACAGGCGGCAAAGACCCGGACAACAGAAGGCCTATGCCATGGAAGGAAGAACTATGGAACAAAAGCATTCTAAATTACTACAAAAAGCTTATCACACTGAGAAAAGAACATCCTGCGCTGAGCAGAGGTGATTATAGCGTTATCAGTACTTCTAATTCATTGCTTGTCTATAAAAGAGAAATGGGTAATGATGTTTTAGTGATAATCGCCAATCCCGGCGATAAAGCAGAAAGGCTATCAGGTATAACCGGAAATCATAAAGAACTTCTTACTGGAGAGATTCTGGAAATGGAGGGGCTTTCCATTCCCCCTGAGAGTTTCATGATTTTTGAAGCTGCAAATGAATAACCAGGAACTCAAATAAAAAGCACCCGCTGAGCGGGTGCTTTTTCAAAGGCCGATTTATGTGTTATTCAATTGGGGTTACGTTTACAGCCTGAGGGCCTTTAGGGCCATCTTCGATTTCAAATTCTACCTGCTGTCCCTCATTTAATGTTTTGAAACCATCAACGTTGATCGCAGTGTAGTGGACAAAAACGTCTCCGCCCTCTTCCTTGGTGATGAAACCATAGCCTTTGCTGTTGTTGAACCATTTGACAGTACCTTTCACAGTTTTTTCCTCCTTGTTGCTTCCTGCTCCGCAGGTTATTATACCCCTTACGGGATAACCAAGTATAGCAGAATAAAAAAACTAAGTCAAGAAGCTTTCGAGGTGCCTAATATGCTGATTCAAAATGATATAATTATTCCGCAAAACAGGAAGGGGAGAGCTTGATGGCGAATGTGTATTTCACAGACCTGTCTACAAAGCCCGGCACCAACCTCATGAAAAAGCTCGAGGTTTTACTTGATAGAGCCGGAATTCAAAATACCGTTTTAGAAGGGCATTTTACTGCCATAAAAATTCACTTCGGTGAATATGGAAATTTGGCCTTTATCAGGCCTAATTTTGTCAGAACCGTTGTGGAGAAGCTCAACTCTATCGGTGCAAAAGCCTTTGTTACAGATGCCAACACCCTTTATCGCGGCAGTCGTTCGAATGCCATTGACCACCTTTGGACAGCTACACTGAACGGGTTTACCCCGGAAGTTGTGGGAGCCCCTATTATTATCGCTGATGGGCTCAGGGGAAGTAATGAAGTCGAAGTTGAAGTCAACGGCAATTATGTTAAGAGGGCTAAAATCGCATCTGCAATTGCTATGGCCGACTCCATTGTAGTGATGACACATTTCAAAGGGCACGAACAAACAGGCTTTGGCGGTACCATAAAGAATGTGGGAATGGGCTCGGCATCCCGTGCCGGGAAACTCGAACAACATTCTACATCAAAACCATATGTCAAAGCTGAAAACTGTACAGGCTGTGGCTTCTGCGCAAAAAATTGCCCGGTTGAAGCCATTGAGATCGCGAATAAAACCGCAGTTATAAATTACAATAAATGCATTGGATGTGGCCAGTGCATAGCCATGTGCAATTTTGATGCGATGTTACCCCGCTGGGACGAATCAAACGACATTCTCAGCAGGAAGATGGCAGAATACGCTAAAGCCGTTTTAAAGGACAAACCTGCTTTGTTTATTTCTTTTATTACCCAGGTATCGCCTGATTGCGACTGCTGGTCAATGAACAGGCCACCCGTAGTACCCGATATCGGTATAGCCGCTAGCACTGACCCGGTGGCTCTGGATCAAGCCTGTATGGATTTGATACTGGAAAAAAACCACGGGCACGACCCTTTTCTTGAGGTACATCCAGGTGTTAGCTGGAAAGAGCAGCTCGAATATGCGGAAAGCCTTGGGCTTGGAACGAGAAATTATGACCTTGTAAAAGTAATGGTTGAACTGTAAAGCTTTCGGAGGGGAATATGCCTAATCTATATTTTTACCCTGGGGCGCAAAATCCTGAATTGTATGAGCTGCAAAACTCCATGATAGACCCTGATCGAAAAGTTGAAAGATTAATGGAGCAATTCATTTCTTTGAAAGGAAAAGTCCTGGTGGATATAGGAGCAGGTTCGGGATTTCACGCTCACAGGTTCGCTGATAGCTGCAAAGCCGTTTACGCAATTGAACCCCTTTCAGGTATGCTGAAACAGCTCTATGAACGCCAGTACAGGAATTTCAAGTCAAACCTGAGCGTTATAAAGGGATTTGCTGAGAATATCCCCCTCAGGGATCATATCGCGGATGTCGTGCATGCAAGGCTTGCCTATTTTTTTGGCCCTTCTATGAAATACACAGAAAGCTGCGAGGAAGGCATTGAAGAAGTGAAAAGAATATTAAAGCCTGGCGGTTATTTTTTTAACATTCAAAACAACTACTCTGAAGGAACTTTCGCCGAATTTTTGAGAATCGCATATGGAAGAAGTCTGGATAATGTACAAAAAGCTGTCGAGAATTTTTTTGCAGAACACAGTTTTGAGCATGAACTTGTGAAAACAGTCTGGCGGGGAAAGAACAGGGAAGAGATCAAAAAAGCCCTGCTTCTTGAGTTTCCATATGAAGTCATAGACTCGATAATGCAACAATTTAAAGGCACGGAGTTCAGTTATTGCTTTAGTGTCTTTGTCTTGAAGAAAGGGGATCTGTAAATGGCTTCTCTGGAACGTATACTTCTAAAGATCGGATTGTTGTTGATTTTTGTTTCCATTATCTCATTCGCATTCAGGAAACTCGGTTTACAACTGGGCAAATTACCGGGTGACATAAAAATCTCCAAGGATGGCTTCGAATTCTGGTTCCCCTTAACTACTTCTTTGCTTATAAGTGGTGCAATAACAGGTATTTACTGGCTTTTCAAATTGCTGGAAAAACTCTTCAAATGAGCAGTTCTTTTATCTTCCTTTTTTCCGATTCCGGTATTTTAAACGCATCTTTGTGCTTTTCGAGGAATTCTACAATGCTTTCGGGCTTGATAATACCATAATCTTTCCATAACACGGAGATTATCTTTGAAGGGAGCTCGGTTTCTATGGACAGTTTTAGAATGGAATTTGGGAAGAGGGATTTCACTTCCTCAAGTTTCGAAATTTTTCCTTGTTCAAGGAACTCCAAGGATTTGCTGACCACAGCAGTACCTATTCCCTTTAGCTCTGACAGTTTTTTGATATCTAATTCGTTGAGTTCATCCTCGGGGAAGTTTCTTATTATGCGCGCCGCGAAGCGATACGCCCTTATTTTAAAAGGATTTTCCCTTATGATCTCAAGAAGCCTGGCAAGTATCTCAAATTGACGGGCCAAAGCGAGTTTCGACACTGTTTTCTTTTCATTCTTTTCCATTAGATCTCACCCTCTGGTATTATACTATCGGGGGTTGAAAAAATGTTAATCACGAGTTTTCTGGGTATCCTTTTTGGTTATCTTACAGGCAGCATTCTGCCAGCTTATTTTTTGACGCTCATTGTAACCGGTCAAGATATCCGGGAAAGGGGCTCCGGACACGCTGGCACCACAAATGTGTTGAGAGAAGTTGGTGTGATACCCGGAACATTAACGGCAATGGTTGATATTCTCAAAGGCATTGTTGCCCTGCTATTTGCCAGGAACATCCTTGGATTACCCGAGACGATAGCTTTTGCCAGTGGTTTCGCTGCAATACTCGGACATGTTTTCCCCTTTTATCTCCATTTTCGCGGGGGGCGTGGTGCGGCCACAACAACTGGTTTGCTGCTCTATTATCTCTTCAGGCTTGCCCCCTTTTACGAACCGCGGTTGTTACTCGCTGACCTGGGTTTTCTACTTGTACTGATCCTTTCTGCAATCTTGATAGCCAGAGAAGAAAACATGCTTGCGATTGTGATAATACCAGCATTCAGTTTCATCATACTCTTTCGCTTTTTTTCGGAAGCTGAATCTTTCTTTATATTAACCTGCAATACGTACATCTTTGTTATCAGTACCCTAAACATCAAAAAGTACAACCTTTTAAGGCTTGAAAACGAAGATTTCAGGTTGTGGAGAGTGCTCATAAGGCCTTTTGCATTTTCTTTCCCGGCGCTCAGTTTCTTCATGCCGGTTGAAAAGCTCATATTACTGATAGGTGTAATTCTCGCTCTCTTCGCTTTTCTCGATGTTTCAAGGCTTCTCTTTCATAAGGTGCAGCAGGTTCTGAACAGGATTTTCCCTCAGATGTATAAACTTTCTGAAAAAGAAAGGGTCTCAAGCATAACCGGATTCTTGCTCGGAGTTTTCATAGCCTTTTTGTTTTTTGAACAAAAGATAGCCATTGCCGCTGTGAGCTTTTCCATCTTCGGAGATATGAGTGCAAAAATTGGCGGTAAATTATTCGGTAGAAAGAAAATCTTTAACAAAAGCCCTGAAGGTAGCTTGGCATTCTTTACAGCCACCTTCGTAATTTCATATGTTCTTTTCCTATATGCCATAGTTCCCTTTTGGTTATCACTCGCAGGAGGTGTTGTTGCCACAATCGTCGAGCTGTTGCCCTTGCACATCGATGATAACGTTTCTGTCCCATTGCTCTCTGGTCTCGTTATGCACCTTTTTAGCTGATATAATATTAATACGTTGTTTTCAGGGGGGATCGTTTTGAAAGCGATGATTCTTGCGGCAGGTAAGGGAACAAGGGTTAAGCCTCTCACCAACCATATTCCCAAACCCATGATACCGATAATCGACAAACCCGTCGTGGAGTTTCTGATCGAACTGCTGGTAAAGCATGGCATCAAGGAAGTGATGCTCAACATATCTCACCTCGGCTGGAAAATTCAAGAATTTCTTGGTGATGGATATAGATACGGGATTCATATTGGCTATTCCTTTGAGGGACATTACGATGCCTCAGGCAATCTCATAACAGAACCCTTAGGCTCCGCTGGGGGTATGAAACGTATACAACAAAAATACGGGTTTTTCGATGAAACTTTCATTGTGCTCTGCGGCGATGCTATCGTGGATCTTGATATAACAAAGGCTCTTAATTTCCACCGTTCACACAATGCAATTGCCACAATAATCACCAAAGAGGTTCCCGCAGAAATGGTGTCAAATTATGGCATTGTTGTAACGGATATCGAGGGACGAGTCAAGAGTTTTCAGGAAAAGCCTTCTCCCCATGAAGCGTTATCCAGGGTTGCAAACACGGGCATATACATATTTGAACCGGATATCCTCAAATATGTGCCTACCGATACATTTTACGATATAGGGAGCCAGCTTTTCCCGGCGCTCGTGGAAGCAGGTGCTCCACTTTATGCGTTTAATATGGATTTTCAATGGCTTGACATAGGCAGAAATTCTGATTATTTGAAAATTCTTGAGATGGCTCTCAAGGAAGAAATAACCGGATTTGAAATTCATGGGAAAAGGCTTTCAGAAAAACTGTGGATTGGCGCTGGTACCAGAATCAGTCCTGAAGCAAAACTCGTTCCCCCTGTGTGGATTGGACCAGCTGCTGTGGTGGAGAAAAATGCTGAAATTATCGGCCCGGCATTAATCGGTGCAAATGCCGTAATTTCGGAAGGTACAGTTGTTAAAAACAGTTATATAATGGACTATGTGAAACTACTCCCGGGCATCACCTTTGAAAAGATGCTCATAAGCCCGGAATATTTCGTGAAGCTCAGCGGTGAAAATGGGACAATACCCTGCAGTCCTTACAATGCCTTTGTAAAAGACGTGAGGAGCCAATGACATGAGTGATTTCAAAATCAAGTTTGCCACAGAAGCCGATCGTGCCTTTTGCTCTGATGTTGATGCCGAACTTCCGGAGGCATTATTAAAAGAAAAGCTAAGAAAAAACGAGTTGATAATAGCAACAAAGGACAATCAGCCTGTGGGTTATCTAAGGCTCGAATATCTATGGCATAAAGTTCCTTTTATAGGCCTGATATACGTGCTTCGTGAATACAGAGGGCAAGGCTGTGGCAAGGAAATACTCCATTTTTTGGAAGACTACCTTAAGCTGAAGGGACATTCTTTTCTTCTCAGTTCCTCGCAAGCTGATGAATCAGCTCCTCAGCATTGGCATAGAAGCTCCGGGTTTTACGAGTGTGGCATTATCTCTGCCTTGAATGACGGGGGTATAGGTGAGATATTTTTCAGAAAAGACTTTAATGGCTGAAAGGATGTGGCATATATGACGGGTTTTCTTGCAATTATAGGGGCTCTTTTCCTCCTCTATCTAGCTATCAGGCATTTCCCGGCTCTTGTGGCAGTCGCTACCGGGCTTGGCGTTGTGGTCATCGTCATTTTCGTGATAGTTGGTATTGCCATTGTATTTTTGCCTATTTTATTGCTTTTGGGTTTGATCCTGCTGGTGGCAAGGCTTTTAACGCATTGACCATGGTATGATCGATGGCATTGCAAAGTTTCTCGTTTTGCCCTGACTATGGATTTGAAACAATCACACTTGAAAAGAGGCGAATGACATGGAAAATTCTACTATTCTCATAGTGAGCCGAAACAGGATCTTTGGAGTGTATCTCAAAAGGCTTTTCGAAAGTTGGGGTTGCCCAGAAACTTTCACATTGTCAAAAACCAGTGAAGTCATGGAGAAGATTGAACAATATGCCCCCGATCTCGCGGTAATTGACATTCAAGGGAAGGAAGAAAAAGAGTTTTTCAAACTTGAAGCCTGGTTGAAGGATAAATATAATATTCCTTCAGTATTGTTAATCCCGATCGAACTAATAGATTCCTTGATGGAAAAATCCATAGATGCTTCCTTTGGATACGTCTCTAAACCCTTTGAAGAAAAATTTCTTAGAATAAACATTCTTGCCGCCCTCAGGCTTTCAAAAGCTCAAAAAGAACTTCATGCAAACGAAGAATTTCTATCGACTGTTCTCAGGAGCATGAAAGAAGCCGTTGTTGTTCTGGACGATGCAGAAAATATAATCCTGGTAAACCCTGAGGCGGAAAAACTCCTTTCAAGGAAAAGCTCAGAACTCATAGGAAATAACGCCAGAAAAGTTCTGACCTTTGAGAGCTTTGAGGGAGAAGAAATAGAATTTTTTTCTGGAAAAGTACCCGCAGAATGTTATCTTATCGCCAAAGGGAAGATACCCGTATCTATTAATTATTCTCAGGTTAAAGGCAAGAATTTCCATGGTTGGCTTGTAACCATGAACGATATAACTGAAAGAATGCAATCGAGAAAAGAACTCAAGGAAAGCTATGAACGTCTTGAGAAGACTTTAATGGGAACAGTGAGAACAATAAGCAAGATAACAGAAAGCCGGGATAGTTACACGGCAGCACATCAACAGCATGTAGCTGTGATATCAGTGGAAATCGCAAAGCAGTTGGGATTTTCACATGATAGACTCAAATGGCTTTATATAGCAGCGCTTCTACACGATGTTGGGAAGGTTTCTGTCCCTTCTGAAATACTCTCCAAACCTACAAAACTGAATCATTTCGAAATGGAACTTGTAAAAATGCATGCTGAAACTGGCTACCAAATACTCAAAGACATTCCTTTCCCCATGAAATTAGCCGAAATCATCAGGCAACATCACGAACGGCTTGATGGCTCTGGATATCCGTATGGGTTGAAAGGAGATGAAATCTTGCTTGAAGCACGTATATTGGCTGTAGCAGACGTGCTGGATGCCATAACTAATCATAGGCCCTACCGGCCTGCCCTCGGACTTGAAGTAGCACTCGACGAACTTAAAAAAAACAGAGGTAAGCTTTATGATCCGCAGGTTGTTGATGCCTGCCTCAAAGCAATAGAAAAAGGCAAGCTGGTAATTGGTGCGTTGGAAGAAAAGGATTATTTCTAAGGAATTTGACCAACTTTTTTAACAATCTCTTCGGCGATTTTGTGAGAAGGCAAAACAGTTCTTGCGCCTCCAAGCTTAATCGCTTCTTGTGGCATTCCAAAGACTACAGCGGTTTCTTTGGATTCTGCTATCGTGTAGCCACCTGTTTTATTGATGCGCACCATAGCCCTTGCTCCATCGTCTCCCATGCCTGTCATGAGAACTCCGATGGTTTTATTTCCAAAGATTTCAAGAACCGCATCCATCATTATATCGACCGAAGGCATGAATGTATGCTTCGGTACTTTTGAAAGGTGAATGGCGTATTGGGAATCATTCAATTTTCTCAGTTTCAAATGATAGCCACCTTTACCAACATACACCGTTCCGGGCTTTATTGGTAAGTTCTCTTGTGCTTCTACGACTCTGAGCTGGCAGTATTTGTTGAGCCTTTCAGCGTAACTTTGCGTGAAAGAAGGGGGCATATGCTGCACGAGAAACACGGCAGCATTTAAGTCTGCAGGCAACTGGGGCAATACGTCATAAATGTTTTTTGGTCCTCCTGTTGAAATGCCTATGGCAATAGCATAAAACTCTGTTGGTAATACTTCACTGCCCAAAGCGGGTTTTGCTTTTATTTTCCTTTTTGGTGATTCGGTTTTCAGAAGTCTCAAAAGGGCTGTGCTTTTTGAATATTGCGCAGCTGATTTTACCTTTGATATGAGCGGGGTTCTTATGTTCATGAGTGTGGTAATAGTATTGCTATCTGGTTTGGGAACATAGTCAAAAGCACCGATTTCCAGCGCTTCCAGCGCTTCTTGTGAATTTTCCTGAGTTACAACTGAAACCATGATCACTGGGGCTATTGCTTCATCCACAATTTCCTTAAGAGCTTCTAATCCGTTTTTTTCAGGCATGATCACATCCAAAGTAATCACGTCGGGATGCAAAGCTTTCGCCGTCTTAACGGCTTCAAAACCATCCCTGGCAAATCCTGCCACTTCTATATTAGGATCTGACTCAAGCAGCGTTTTCAAAAGCCGGCGGGTAAGTGGCGAATCGTCAACTACCAGAACTCTGATTTTTTCCATAGGTGTTTTTCTCCTTTTTGTACTTCTTGATCCGTGAGTTTACTTTTCTTGCTTCATCAGCTCTCAAAAGTTTTTCTGGTTTGAGAAGAAATGCTGCTTTGTTTTCAATTTTCGTTGTGGCTTCTATGAAACGGGCAACCTCGGCTTCTTCAAAGCTCGCTGAAAGGGGCATGATTTCCTCTTTTGACAACGAATATATTCCCAAAAGCTTATCAGCTAGTAACCCAAGCGTCTTGTTTTTCTCGTATTCGAGTATTACAAGCTTTTTTAATTCTTCATTTAGGCCAAGGGAAAATAGTTTGTTGGTATCTATAATGGGTATTATGTTTCCACGCTTTTCCACAATGCCAGCTAAAAAACCAGGTGAGCGAGGGATTTTCGTGATATCTTCTTTGTTTTTTAGCTCTAATATGTGTTTCACATTCAACCCAAAAATCCATTCGCCAACATTGAAAAATAGATATTTTTCTTCTATCACACCAGCTGGGCTTTTCATTGCGGCTTCACCCACTTTCTTCTTATCTCCGGCAAATTCCGTTATTTCTTTATTCAGCAAGGCTTCAGGTGTAAGTATCAAAATCAGCGTACCTTCAGAACTGTAGGTTCCGGAAACTTCGGTGTGATTTTTGCGGCGAATATACGCCGGTGCCGGCTGTATGCTTTCCTTTGGGATCTTCATTATTCCGGCAACATCCTCTACCTGAAAAGCGACTTTCTGCCCTTTGTGCTGGACAATCAGCATTCTTTTTATGCTTCGCTGCTCCATGCTAAGAGCTTTGCTGGTATCTACCACAGGAATGACTAGTTGCCTCCAGTTAATAATTCCCAAAACACCAGGAGGGGGGTTGGGGACTTCTCTAACCTCCGAAGCCCTTGTTACTTCAGCTATCGCATCGAGTGGAAAGGCATACTCTTTCCCGGCAATCTTGAAAACAAGATAACCCTTCTCTTGCTGTTTTACCGTAGATGATACTGGGGTTTTCTTCGAAGCAGTGGATCTGAGACGACTTGTTTCTTCAACCCTTTTAACTTTTACCAAGTTCTCTGCATTGAGTAACCTTACTTCTCTATCACCTTCAAGATAGATCCCCTCGATGAACTCTTCTGAGGATTCCTTCAAATGTTCTTTCTTTAAAGTTTCTATTCCCTTTCGTTCTGTTACAAGAAAGCCTATATATTCACCATAATTGCAAACAACAAGCATCCCCGGCGTAATAGCAGAGACCTTCCCAAACAATTTCTGATGGAGGTCGATAACGGGTATGAAATTTCCCCTGAAACTGGTCACACCTGCGATGTACTCCGGCGTGAGAGGCACTTTAAAAAGTTCAGGCACTCTTATAACTTCCTCCACCCTTTTTAGTTCAAGGGCAAAAAGGCTTTCTCCCAGGGAGAAGAGAAACATCTTTTCGGTCATAATATCACCCCGAGCTACCATCTGGAACGAAGTTCATCAGAAACGGCTGCAATCTCTTCAATGGATTTCGTCAGTTCTTCCATGCCTTGTGCTTGCTCTTCAGCAGCTTTAGCTGTTTCCTCAATGGCAGATGAACTTTCCAGTATCGAGCTGTTAACCTGTTCTACAGATTTTTGCACTTGACCCATAGCACCTGCTATTTCGGTTGCCATGGAACCTATTTTCCCGAGTTTTTCCGATAAACTAACGGTAATAGTTTCAACTTCATTCAGCGATTGGATAAGTTTTTCCGATTTGAGTGCTTCTGCCATGACAATACGGCTGTTATCAGTTACCTCAAAGTACGCTTGATCCACTTCTCTCTGAATTGCATAAATCGCTGATTCGATCTCTTCGCCATTTCGGGCGGTTTCATCTGCGAGTTCTCTTATATCAGAGGAAACAACCAAAAAGCCTTCGCCAGGCTTTCCGATCCTTGCTGCTTCAACGAATCCGGTGACAGCGAGCATGCTCGTCTGGATGGATATCTTGTCTATTCTTCCTACGTTCCTGTTGATATCACGGGTAGTATTTGACAGTTCAATCAAGTTATCAGCTATGCTATTGAAAGCCTTTACAGACAGGTTTACCCTACCTATGAGGGCTTCTACTCTCTCACGGTTTGATAAAACAATTTCCAAAAGAGCCTTCATCATACTCACATCATCTGTGATTGTTTTGTCAAGCTCCGTTAGCAATTCTAGCGCTTCCTTACCCATGCTTCCCATGCTTTCCATTTGATGGGAAAGTTCAGAACTGGAGTAACTGAGTTGCTTGAGTGCAGTGCTGATTTGTTCAGAGCTTGCTGATGCCTCGTCTATGTTTGCGGAAAGTTCTTCAGCAGCAGCAGCAAGAATTTCGGAGGCCCTTTGTGGATCAACTGCCCCTCTTAAATCCATAGAGAGGTCCACAAGCTCCTGGGCAGCTAAGGTAATTTCAGAAAGAGCCTTTACCTGTTCATTTATGGATTTTGAAGATTCTTCGGAAGCAGCGCTTAGTTCTTCGGATGCAGCTGCTATCCTTTGAGCACCTGCAAGGAACCCACTGGATATTTCGCTCAATCGGTTGATGGACTGGACAGAAGATTTAAGATGTTCTACAAGCGTGTTGTATTTGCCGATAATTTCACCAAACTGAGCCGTGATTTCCGTGCTGTTTTCCACATCTTTGAGAGTGTCGGAAACGATTGATTCTATGTTCTTAACGACTTCGTCGATAGCTTTCTGGATTTCGTCAGCCTTTTTTGAAACTTCCACAGCAGTTGCCTCAGACATTTCTGCAAATTTTCGTATTTCTTCCGCAATGGCTCCAAATCCTGTCCCGTGCTCTCCAGCCCGGGCGGCCTCGATAGCCGCATTCAAAGACAAAAGCCCAACCTGATCAGCTATCTCCGCCACAGCGGAAACGATTTCTTTAACACTGTCGCTTTTTTCTTTCAATCTGTCAATAGTTCTTGCAGAGGCCTCATTTCTCTTGGAAACCTCAGACAGAGAGGAAATTACTGCGCTGACACTTTCAATCATCGCATTCACTCTAACCTGACTCAGTTTTGAGCTTTCGAAGATATCGTCGATCATGTCGAGAATGCTTTTGATATTTTTGTTTATCTGACCTATCGCAACTCTTGTTTCTTCCGCAGCCGATGAGGACTGCTCTGCCCCTGCCGCTATTTGCATCATCGACCTGTTGAGTTCCTCGCTAGCCGAGCTGATCTCTTGGACGCTGGAGAGTAGTTCTTCAGCTGCCGAGGAAACGCGTTCTGAAGCAGCAAGCCGTTTTGCCTCACTGCGGGCTTTAGCATGTTCCTTCGCCTTCTTTTCGATTCCCGATTTCATGTGACTTGAAGCAGTTTTGTTGCCAGCAGTATAAGATTTTGGAGTTTCCAGCTTCTTTTTTTCTGCCATGTTTTCACCCCCAGTTACTCCTCAGTTTTTATGCAGTTCTTTCCAGAAGATTTTGCCTTATAAAGAGCTTTATCCGCTTTCTCAATGATATCGTATAAGCCCATGCCATTCCTCACGGTTGCAAGACCCGCGCTAAAAGTTACCTGCAAGTTCTGCCCAAGAAGATTTTTCCAGTCCACATTTGAAAAACTCCTTTTCAAACGTTCAACAATTTCCAATGCTTCTTCAATCACTGTCCCTGGAAAGACCAATAAAAACTCTTCACCGCCATATCGACAGGCAAGGTCGGTTTCTCTGATATCATTCCATATGATCCTTCCAAATTCTCTGAGAACGTCATCTCCTACGTTATGTCCATAGGAATCATTTACCAATTTGAAATCATCAATATCAAGTATGCCTACGGCAAAAGGTATTCCAGTTCTTTCATACAATGAGAGCATTTCCTTTATCTTCATGATGCCCGCACGCCTGTTGGGCAAAGATGTGAGGAAATCGGTTTCCGAAGCGGCTCTTTGCTCCCAGAAGTTATTCATTGTATAAGTCAGAAGGCTCATGCTCTCCAGTGTGTAATCTATAAAATTTTCTAAAGAATCCTTGCTTTCAACACCCTCTATTAGGACTATTCCATTTTCTATGCCATCTGTTTTCAGTGGAAAAGTGAAAATATTTTTGAATTCAACAACTTTCGATTTCGATGATATTCCTTTAAAGTGCCATTTTGATGGCGTCAACGGGTTTAACAATTTGCCCATTAATAATTTCTTCAGCTCATTGGATGAATTCCCTATTTTGGGAAAGCTGTATATCCTTCCCGCAACGGGAGAAATGAACAACCACAAAATCACGTTGAAATTCACAAATTCTCGAATTAAGGCGCTCATTTGACTAACAACCCTATCCTCGTCCTCGAGGCTTTTAAGCAATGACAGGATTTCTCTATTTGTTGTTTCTATTTTTAACTTCTCTTCCAGCACGTCGGAAAGTTCGCCAAAGGGTTCTTTATGTATTTTGTATATGTCCCTGTGCCAGCCGCCGTGAAACAACTCGTTCTCTGCAAACACTATGATATTTTCCGTAAGCTTATTAAAATCCTCATCTTTCTTCATAAAGAAGTTGGCCCCACTTTTTTTTGCCCAGAATTGATTGACAAATTCTGAGGTGCCTGTGAGTATGAGAATTCCCACATCTTTAAAACTCGAATAGCTCCTGATAAGTTGCGTAAGCTGTATGGCATTCATTCTTGGCATCAAATAGTCCACGACAAGCACATCAGGCAAAAAACGAAAGAACTTATTCAAAGCATCAATACCATCAACGGCTGTTCTTACTGTAAATCCTGCCTTTTCCAGTGCAACTTTTAAAGTATTTCTCCACATGCTGCTGTCATCAACTACAAGAACTTTGTTTCTCATCAACAACGCCCCCTCGGCATTTTCAGCAGGTACATTAAAGCATATTTATCAGGGTATTCAAATCAATAAATAAAGCGAGCCCGTTTCTACCAAGAGAAATGGCTCCACTGAAAAGCCCTTTCAACAATCCGGGTAAGTGTTTTATGAGGAACTCTCCTTCCGAGATAATCTCATCGATAATCAGTGCCATTTCATCGCCATTTCTATCGGAAATCACAAAAGCCCAAAAAGAGTTCCTTTCAGATTTCCGAACTGAATCATCTTTCCCTGTTCCAAACAGCTCTGAAAGGTAGATTGAAGGGATACTTTTATCTCCAAGTTTCAATAACGAATAATCCCCATAATCCACTAATTCAGATGGAGCAAAGCTCAGCGTCCTTAAAATCTCATCGGATTTTATGGCGTATTTTTGATTTGACACTTCAAAAAGAATACAGTTCACTAATGAGAGTGTTAGCGGAATTGCCAGGGTGATGGTGGTTCCTTCGCCGCTTTTGCTGTTGAGCAGTACTCGACCACCCATATCCTCAACACCCCTTTTAACGGCATCAAGCCCTACCCCTCTGCCAGAAATCTCGGAAATTCTATCTGCTGTACTAAATCCGGGCAGAAATAGGTAATTTAGAATTTCCTGTGTTGAAAATTTCTTTAGATTTTCAGGCGCTACAAGCTTTTTTTCAACGAGCTTTTCTTTCACCGTTTCGACGGAAATGCCCTCACCATCATCCTCAACGTCGATAAAGATGAAACCGCCTCTATACTCTGCTCTAAGGAAGATGTGACCTTCTTCTGGTTTTCCGCGTTTTTTCCTTTCCTGCGGAGTTTTTATCCCATGGTCTATTGCGTTTCGCAAAAGATGTGTGAGAAGTGGAGCGAGGTTGTCTGCGATGTCTCTGTCTATTTCTACATTTGTTTTTTCCACATGGAGAAGTACTCTTTTTCCCTGCTTTTGGGCAAAGTTTCTAACGGTTAACCTGAAACGGTTAAACAGTTCATCGGCTTTGACTGCTCTGATGGAAATCACCATTCTGCTCATCTCGGAACTCAGTTTTTTCAGATTTTTAACGAGTTTTCTCTGAGTTTCAGGTTCT
>NZ_CEYIHJ010000001.1:5597-7241 GCF_982836095.1 Kosmotoga sp. | reverse complement strand
TGTTAATAAATCAATTAATACTGCAGTTAATTCTGATCTTTCTAATTCATTTACAATTCTGATCTGAGCATTTACATTCTTGGCACTAATCGGGTTCAGGCTATCTTTCACAAGCTCAGTCATAAAGTTGTTAGTTCATGCTGCATTCGATCCGACAACTCTTCCAGTTTTTTCAGATTTTTAACGAGTTTTCTCTGAGTTTCAGGTTCTTCAGACTGTTCCAAAGAAAGCACAAGGTTCGAAAGCTCTGATACTTCGTTTAATACAGTGTCTAATTTGTCACGCTCAACCCTGACATATTTTTCATGCACGCTGGTTTCGCTTTTTGTTTCAAGTTCTTCGGGAATGGCGATAAAGCCTTCAGTTTTTTCAAAAGGCCTTTTGAGTTTCTGAATGGCGTTTTTGAGTTTTGGATGTTCTTTCTTTTCACGTAAATCCATTACTTCATCTACCAATTCACAGAGTTCATTTTTTCCGGCTTTTTTAAGGCCTTTTTTCACATTAACAACCAGTCGCTTCAATTGATTGGGGTTTATGGAAGTGTCTTCGGCAAGTTCTAAGAACTGATTCAATATATTCTGAAAAGCCTCGTTTGCTTCAAAGGGTCTATCGGGAATATTATCTGAACTTTTCGAAAGCTTTTGCGCTCTTTCACAGAGTTTTTTTAGAATTGAAAGCTTTCCAGTGTTATCAAGAGCGGTTTTCAATGATTCAAGGATCTGCAATATGCTATCTAACTTAGTGCGTATATAGGAAGGGTTGTCATGCTGCGCATGTTGAAAAAGTTCTTCAAGTGTGTGCGCGAGTTTGTTAATGAGAGAAATGTGGTTCCTTCTATCACCCATGGCAACCATATTCATTACCAACGAGGAATCACCTTTTATCGTGTGAAAATGCCTCATTATCTCTTTTAGCTTTTCAACAGAAAAATGTTGCTCGATTTCCAGAAGAAGTCGTTCTGTTTCCTCTAAATGTATTTTGGCTTCTTCAAAAAATTCGGTAACGAATTCTTCTGCGAGCTCTCCACCGGGTTCAAGGGAGTCAGCCAAGTTTTCAGCTTTTACAGCTTCAGATAATTTGGCTTTTATTTCATCGATTTTCCTGGCTTTTTCTTTTCCTGATAATATTTCTTCGATTTCGTTAGCTGTCTTCGATTCTCCAAGCTCATAGAGAAGCTTTTTTATCTCGGGAAGAAGTTCCCGGTTGTTTGAAACCTCGTCAAGTAATGTTAGGAGTTTGTTTATTACCTCTTCCCTTTTCATCATCTCACTCTCCAATAGCGAGCTCGGTACTGTCAATGAGCAATTTCGGATCAACGGGTTTCACTAAATAAAAATCGGCTCCAGCTTCTATTCCCCTACGTTTGTCTTCAGGCTTATCAAGGGTGGTTATGACGATTATCGGAAGCTCTTCAAAGGCTTCACTTTCCCTTATTTTTCTTATCATATGGTACAGGTGTGATTAGACCGATTTTAACTAGTAAGTTGACAAAAGTCGTTCCTAGAGGGGAAACTGGTAGTGTATTGGGAGTAAATAATATGCAACAACTTTTGGCAGTATTGGATTAAGAAAATATGTAGCCATTCCGATTAAGATAAATCCAAATATATTCCTAACTCCATCCATCCAAAATCCAGCTCGCGG
>NZ_CEYIHJ010000001.1:0-5587 GCF_982836095.1 Kosmotoga sp. | reverse complement strand
TATGACGATTATCGGGAGATCTTCAAAAGCTTCACTTTCCCTTATTTTTCTTATTAATGTTATGCCATCCATTCCAGGCATGTTCAAATCAGCTATTACGCAGTCAAAATCACCATGCAAAAAAAGCAGATCCAGGGCTTCAGCCCCTTCTACAGCTTCAACAACCTCAAAACCCGCAGATTTGAGGACATAGGAGTGGAATTTACGCGTAACACCCGAATCGTCAACAAGCAATACTTTTGGCATTGAATCACCCCTCTGGCTTCATGTACACGTGAATACCATCGATTTTCCTCATTATAAAGGCTTGTGTAATCCTGCTTAGAAACTCTGAAGCTCCTAAAAAAATGTATCCTCCAGGGTTAAGGGCAAAATAAAAATTTTCCACAATTCGCCTTCGGTCTTCCATGGGAAAGTACATTAAAACATTTCTGCAAAATATGAAGTCGAATCTCTCCAACTCTATTAAATCCCTGTTGTTCTTGAGGTTCAAATGTAAAAATTTCACCTTTTTTCTGGGCGTCTTTTTTATATAATAACCTTCCGAAATCTTTTCAAAATACTTTTTCAAATACGTTTTTGGCACATCTTTTACAGCTCTGTCTTCGTAAATCCCCTTCTTAGCCTTTTCAAGTGCTGCTTTGTCTATATCAATGCCAAAAATCTCAAAATCGTACCCTTGCGGTAGCATTTCCAGCCCAATGATGGATAAGGTATAGGCCTCTTCACCAGTCGAACTGCCAGCAGAAAGGATTCTGATCTTCTCTTTTTTTTCTGCGGCCTCTGGCAGGCACGCCTCTCCAAAGACCCTCAGTTGAGCAAACTCTCTGAAGAAATAAGTTTCATTTATAGTGATAAGGTTGATGAGCTTTTGAATTTCGATACCTCTATTGTCAAATATTTTGAGGAACTTAAGGTAATCTGAAACTGAGGACAGTCCAAGATCTTCCACCCTTTGGTTCACTCTGCGCTTCAAAAACAACAGCTTACCGTCATCCAAATATATGCCACTTTTTCTATAAATAATGTTTCTTAACTCCACAAAGTCATGTATATTAAGTTCCATTTTATTCACTCGCTTTTTTTATCGCCTCTTGCGCTATCTCTTTTAATTCTTCAGAAGGAAACCTGGATAGCATTTCCTTAATGGCTTTAATTCCTCGCTTTGATTTCAAAAGAGCCAAAGCCTCTATTGCACCTATCTGCTCAAAGAAATTTTCACTGTTGAGTAAAGAAATCAACTTTTCTTCACAGTTTTTGCACCCTATTTTTCCAAGGAGCTTGATTGCTTCATACTTGCTCACTGGTGGGATTTTACCCAGAAAGAGCTTCCATACCGCGGAGCATAGCCTTTCTCTTTCAAAGGGTTCGAGCACTTTGTTCGCAACCACATAGCTCTCCATGAGAGCAATTATTTCACTGTGAAAGGGTTCTCCCCTCTTGTCTGTCAGTTTTAGCAATATTTGAAGATAATCACGGTATGGAAATTTTATTGCCAGTTTTAAATAGGGAATAAGAAAAAAGTCTGGAAGGGATTCCGGATCAGGGAAGATTTCATTTACTGCTTTGAAAGAGTCTTCATCACCGATTTTCACAAGAGTCTCAAGACAGGACACAGTCAAAAAGCTATCCTTTGATTCTTTCAATATGGAAAGCACTCTTTCGGTATAATCGTGGGCTTCAAAGTTACCAATAGTTTCTATGGCGGCGATTACGTTGTTCGTATCGCTGTCATCAAGTGCCAGCGAAATTATGTCAATGACTTCGGGGTTATTCATTAGTATTAGCGCGTCCAGCGCGAGCTTTCTGATGTGCTTGTCTTCATCTTTTAACCTTTCTCTTAATACAGAAACCGCACTTCCTCTATGATGGGCCAAGATAACAACTGCAAGATCTCTCAAATGTAACCTATCTTCTTCAAAGAGAGCAGAAACATCTTTTGATACTTCGGGAACATCGAAGCTCTTTAAAGTATCAACAATTGCCTCTGAAACCAGCTCGTTTTCTTCGTTTTTCAGCATCTCGACGAGAACATCAGAAAGATTGAAAATGCTCTGCTCGCGAACAAACTTTAGAGCCCGTAACTTTTCAAAAGAATCATCTGAATTCAAAAGAGCCAGGATATGTTCCCTATTCATTTAGAATCTCAACTCCTGTTACAATTTTGGTATAATGATTATATCACAGCAAGAAACAGAGTCAGGGAGGTATGTTAATGAAGATACTGTTCATAGATGATTCGCGCCTTTCAAGAAGAATAACTTCGAGATACCTGAAACTGCATTTTCCCGAAGCTGAGGTTAATGCGATTGGACCTGAAGACTTAGAAAAGACTCTTGAAAAATCCCAGGAGTACCAGATGGTGATCACCGACCTGCTTATGCCGGGAATTTCAGCTGAAGAAGTAATAAAGAAGATACTAAAAAAAGCCCCAGAAGCCTTTTTGGCTGTTCTCAGCGCAAATGTTCAAGAGAAAATGAAAGAGAAAATGCAGCGACTTGGGGTACAGGTATTTCTTGGAAAACCCTTGACTGAAGAAAAAATAATCACTTTGAAGGAGGCATATTATGCCGGAAGAAAAAATTCTCAATAGTCTGAAGGAAATATTGAGTCTTGGCGCTATTCAGGCTGGGAAGGTACTTGAAGAACTGTCCGGGATGACTGTGGAACTACGGATAACCAAAATTTATAAAGGTGTCTTTGGAAAAAAATTTGAAAAACAGTATTTCCTGATGCGCCAGAGAGTTAACGGCAAACCCTTTAACGCCAGTTTTTATTTTTCCATGTTAGACACGGAATTTTTGAAATTTTTAGCCACCCTTGATTCTTCTGATGCGGTTAGGGATTACCAGGAATACGACCTCGTAGATTCTTTCCTCGAAGTGGGGAACATCATTTCCGGTAATGTAATAGCAGTGTTTGCCGATTTTTTGAATTTGGAACTGGAGTACGAACTTCCCACAATGGTGACCTTCGAAATGGAACCGGAGCTTATGGAAAAAGAATTCTTTTTTACCAAAGTATATTTTGAAATAAAGGAAATCGAAGTTCACGGTTACTTGCTTTTAGCATTCAGCAAAGAGGCATATTCCGCAATCGTAAAAAAGCTGGGAGAGATAATCAATGACTGAAAACTTTGCAGATTATCTGACCTTTTCAATCGCTGAAATAGATAGCAGCGGCAATATACTGTTCAAGAATTCTCGTTTCAAAGCGAATTTCGGCGAAGTTTCAAACATCTTTGAGATCATGAACGAAAATATCAAGAACATAGTTATAGATGCAATGAAACACCGTTACCCTCTAACTTTCTTTGGCAGAAGACACAGGAAAATAGTGCTCAGCAGCCAAGAATACTACACAGTGATTTTTTCTCCAGCCCAAAAAGGACATTATATTGTTGAGCTTCAAAAGAGAAACCTTGAAAACATAAAAGACGAACTTGTGGGAGAAGGCCAGAGAAAAAGCAACATAGTTAGAAAGGTGGAAATTGAGTTTCTAACAATATTGAACAGGTTTCTGATAACAAGAGCTGACAGCTTCGAATTCATATGGGAAACCGGGAAAAAACTTCTGGAATATCGCATTTTAAGCGGCCTTAGGCTGTATGCTGAAGGGGAGCATACGGATATAGGCCATCTAAAAGAACCGGTTGTTAAGAATATCATAGAGGGCAATTCTGAATCCATAGTTCTCGAATACAGTCTTAATGAGGAATCCGAGATTTCTTTCAAACTTCTGGTGGACTTCTGGATTAGGCTTATAAGGCTATATGCTGGTATTTACCGACCTTTAAAGCATGTAAAAGGAAACATGGCTATGGGACCAGCCACTAAAAGAGAAGAGTTCATCAAAGAACTCTCTCTAAGAATGCATGAACTCGTGGAAGAATCCGCTGGAGTGGTAGCTAAAACAAGAAGGGAGCTCTTCAAAAATTATGAAAGTAATGAAATGAAAGAACAGCTTGACGTGATACAAAAAAAACTAACCACATTATGGGATATCCTGGTGGTTTTTGACGAAGCGCTTTCATTCCCGATGCAGGACAGCGAAATCGATCTTCTCAATTTGATAAAGAGCACTGTTAAGATTTTCAGGAGCAAATTACCACCTTCTATCAAAATTGAGCTTCTGCCAGATGACTGGAATCCGCACCCCATCAAAGGGGATAAAGTGAAATTAGAAATCCTTTTTTCCTCGCTTTTAGATCGCGTGCTTGAGAACTTAAAAGAAAAAGAAAAAGAAAAACCATCAGGATTAATAAGTTTCAGCCTTTCAAGCGGAGAAAAGGAATACCTTGTGATTATAAGAGACAATGGCAAAAAAATGGATAGCAGCAAAATAAAAGACATGTTGAATATCCCGGAGTCTCTTGAGAAAGGGTACCAGGCCCTCATACTTCAGTCAATACTCTTTCAGCAAGGGATAGAGCTTTCAGTAGAAACAACTGAAAAGGGAAACAGCTTTATTCTGGTCTTTCCGAGAATCAGAGATTCCTTAAAGTAAAGCTTTTCCCTATTGACATAAGCTGCAAGCTGTTGTAAAATTTTTAGCGTTGGGGACGTGGTGAAGATGGTTATCATGCCGGTCTGTCACACCGGTGGCCGCGAGTTCGAGTCTCGTCGTCCCCGCCAGCAAAAAAAAGGGGATCAATTGATCCCCTTTTTTAATACTCTTTATCAAAAAGAAGCTTTGCACTTTCTTCGAGATATTTCAGAATTTCTTTGACTTCATTCAAAGATACAGGCATGTCCTTTTCTTTTTCAAAAGCAAAGCGTGGATCCAGATGTACTATCCTGTGATCCCGAAAAGCCTTTATTTTCCTGATGGTTTCTTCTAAATTATTTTCATCATTCTCAAGTTTATCCAATATCGGAAAAAGCTTTTTTCTGAAAGACTTTAGCACATTACCGCGTAAGAAAAGCCTCAGGTTCTTGAAAGTGTAGCCGCTGTTTTGGAGCAGCTTGACTACTCTAACACAAGCGATCTCAAAAAGAGCCCTTTTAACTGAGGAATCGTCAAGCTTTTCAAGGGCATTTATGATATTATTCAAAATCTTTATCTCTTCCGTAAAGATGGCTTTTCTTCTATAAAAGGCACCAACTGCCTCTGGCTTTAACATTTTCTCTATTTTCATAACTGTATTATATTCTGCAGTTGTTAAAATCGCATTATATGTTATTATTCGTATGGATAAATGTGCTTACTTTTATTCGGAACTTTATGATTTCTTTTTACTCTTGAAATTGCAACCACATCTTTTTATATTCTTTTGTGAATAGAATGGAATTGTGTATATATCATAATCAGGGGGTATCTTATGTTCAGAAAAAAGGGTTTCTCACTGGTAGAAATGCTTATCGTTCTTGCGGTTATGGCTACGTTGATTGCGACAATAACACCCGTAGCGATGAACGCCATCCGTAAAGCAAAAGCTGTTCAGGTTGCTTTCAACTTAAAAGTACTCGTCACTGGCATGGAAAATAAAATTCTCCTGGATTCACAAGTACCGGAAAATATCAAAGTCATCGGCAGAGATATCGATGTAACAAACTATGGAGTGGCTTATACTTCTTCAGGTGGTCAT